>JASLCK010000159.1 GCA_030151865.1 Rhodospirillaceae bacterium
CTTGGCGGCACGCAATTCCTCTTCCAGGCGCTTGCGTTCGGTGATCTCGCGCATGGCCGAGAAGATCGCCCGCTCGCCGTCATAATTGATAGCGACCGCCGAAATCAACGTCCAAAATGGACGACCATCGATGGTCTTTAGATGCAGTTCCAGATCGGCTTTACCCTCGGCCTCGATCAGCGCCAACAACTTGGCCCGCTGGCCTTCATCGACATAATGCGCCGTCGAGCGCACGCGGCTCAGGTCCGTGGCATAAAGCTGGAACAATTCGTTGGCACCGGCATTGTGGAACAGCAACGTGCCGTCGGACCAACGGGTAATGGTGATGGGAAACGGTGCCGCCGCCAGAATGGCGCGCATGCGCTCCCGGCTTTTGCGCAACGCCTTGCCGCTTTCGCGCAACTGGCGGGTAGCGTCGCGAAACACCACCAGGGCTTCGGCCATTTCCGCCAGTTCGTCATGACCGCCATGGGGGATGGCCACATCCAGATTGCCCATGGCGATAGACCGCGTGGCCTGAGCCAGGGACGAGACCCGCACCACGATACGTCGGCCAATGGCAAACCAGATCAGCAGGATTGGCAAAAACAGATTGGTCAGCGTCAAGACCAGCAGCATGCGCCGCCCGACCTGCGACTGACGTTCGGCCAGCAGATTTGCCTGGGCCGCATCCGCCCCCGCTTCCGCCGACAATTTGCTGGCGGCCAAAGACAGACGGGCCACCATTTCGCGGCTATGGCGGCTGGCAGCCGACAATTCGCTGGAATTGCGCAATTCCATGGCGCGCTGAACAAAAACGTCCTGCTCGTCCCTGGCCAGTTGCACCATATCTTCGGTCACCGGCAGGATCGCGGGCGACAATCCACGCAATTGCTGGGCGTTGGCCTGCATCGTCGCGGCGGTGTCCGACAACGGCTTGCGCAACCGCTCGATTTCATCGCTGCTTTTGGCCTGAACGATCTCGTCCAGCGTGTCGGAAACGATCAGCCCGGCGCGCCCCAACTGCAAGATCGCCCGCATTACGTCGGGATTATGATGAGCGGGCTGTTTGTCGCTGATTTCGTCCAGAATATTCTTCAGACGGGCGAACTCTTCGGCCTTACTTTTCTGGAACCGCTGGCGGATGGACAGATAATCGATGCGCTGTGCCATCAGGCCGTTGATATTTTCGATGTCCCCCGATACGCCGGACACCAGATCCTGCAATTCCGCATAAAGAAGATGGTCGGTGTGCAGGGACGACAGTTCCGCCAGACGTTCCTGCATTCGGTCGGCATGCTGATGCAAGGCGATATAGACGCTCTGGCGCTGCAAATGGCTGTCAGCCCCCAGCAGTTCCGGCATGGCGGCCGACAGGCGCCCCGCGGACTCCGACAGCCTGAGCGCCGAGATGACAGATGGCGTCGTCTGGTGGGTCATGACCATCAATTGGCGGTCGATATCACGGAATGACAGCCACGCGACCACCCCGTTTGCCGCCGCCATTACGGCAACGGCAAGCAACGCCAGCAACAGGCGGCCGCGAATGCCCAGCAGCGCGCGGCCCCAGCGACTGGTGAATGAACTGGCTGCCCAATCAGTGTGATGAGAGCCCTGCACCTGATCCTATCTCCCCGCAAACCCGGATAAGATACTAACACCGCTTACGCTTTCCACATCCGCCAAAAGAAGGAAGCGACAAGAAAACAGCGGAACTGCCAGAATTTGACAGAATCGATAAAACCAGCCAAGCCCATGCAGAGTCTGAAGATTCGTCTCACAGGATTTTTAAATCTAAACGAATCGTAAATTCGCGCTTCAAATTCGCCCCCTGATAAGGCTACCTTGTGCGGCGAGGGGGCAGTGCGGTGACGAAGCAAAAATCGCAGTACTGTCAAAGAAACGCCAAACGCCTGATCGTTTCGCTTGGGGTATCCGGGGCCTGCGCCATCGGATGACAACAGACAAAACATTAGGTGAAACAATGGTCTAGCATGGTCCGGCGTGGGGGGATACCGCACCGGAACGAGGTTTTGTCTTTGCGAAGCGAAGCCACTGGATCGACAGTGCGTGGAGGGGTATGAGGGTGTCGCTGCGGCGTTTCATCACAGAAACACTGCCGTTTGCAGTCAAGCAGACGGCAAGCCGTTTCAGGAATCCGTTTCCTGAACGGCAGATCCTGATTCGCGACACCAGCGCCGTCCGTTCCCTAACCCTTCGCAGTTCCCATCAGTGGGTTGTCGCCCTGATTTTTGGCGGATGCCTGGCCTGGGCCGGGGGCGCCACCATCGCCCTGCTGGACAGCAAGGCCGACACCTTATTGCGGGAACACGAACTGGCGCGCCGCGCTGCCGAACTCGACGCCATGCGCGGCGACTATCATCAGGCCATGAGCCGCCTGGATGAATTCGATTCCCTGTTCGGCACCATCAGTTGCGAAATCGGCAGCATTCAGGGCAGCCTGCTGCGCATTGCCGAACATAGTGTCGCCCCTGGCAACAAACTGCCGCAGTTGGAAGTCCGCACGGCGGAATGCACCCCGCCAGCCCAAGGCAAGGTGACAACCGCCAGTGCAGCGGGCGCGCCAGTCGCCCCGCCCGCCGACCCGCGCCGTATCAGTGGGACCATGCCGCCGTTGTCCGATGGCGAAGCGATGAAGGCGCATGTCAATAAGCTGTCGGAAGATTTGGAAAATCTGCGCGCCAGTCATGGGGCATTTCTTCAGCAATCAGCCTCGATCGCGCAAGTGCGCATCGGCATGCTGGAAAAGACCCTGGCCAAGGTTGGGGTAGACGCCAAGACCCTGGTACGCCCCGATGGCAAGCCCGAGGCGAAACAGGAACGTTACGGCCAGGGCGGCCCTTATATTGCCCCTCCGGCTGGACAGACGGCCAATTCCGCCCTGCCCGCCTCGCTGCCCAAGGACGATTTTTCTCCCATGGCTTTGTTCAACAACCATGCGTCCCGCCTGGATAATCTGAACAGCGCCATGCGCGGCCTGCCTTTGGCGGCACCCCTGGTGGATTATGAATTGACCAGCCCGTTCGGAGCGCGCAACGATCCCATCAACGCCATGACCGGCATTCACGAAGGTGTCGATCTGGGTGCGCCCATGGGCACCCCGGTGCTGTCCACGGGTGACGGCGTGGTGGTTTCAGCCGGGTGGCGCGACCGTTACGGCAATCTGGTGGAAATTCAGCACTCCATGGGCATCCGCACCCGCTATGCCCATCTGTCCAAGGTGTTGGTGCGTCCGGGCGACAAGGTGACGATCGGCAAGCCCATCGGCCTTTTGGGCACCACGGGGCGATCCACCGGACCGCATCTGCATTACGAAGTCAGGGTCGGCGACGACCCCACCAATCCCATGAAGTTCATCACGGCAGGTCGAGATGTTCTCAAAGTCCAGTAAGCCCAGCACCCCCACCCGCGAACGTCGCGCCGTGCCGTCCATCCTTGCCGCTGATTTCCAGATCACCGGCGATATCGTCAGCGATGGCGAAGTGCAGGTGGATGGCCGCGTGAAGGGCGATATCCGCTGCAACATCCTGGTGGTTGGGGCCAGTGGCATCATCACCGGCGAAATCACCGCCCAGACCGTGCGGGTTTTTGGCACCGTCACCGGCCAAATCCGCGCCACGGCGGTGGAACTGGCCAAGACCGCCCATGTGGTTGGCGACATCGCCCACGAAACCCTGTCGGTGGAAGCCGGTGCTTTTGTCGAAGGCCGCTTTGACCGCCTGAACGGGGAATCGCAAAAGCAGATCGCCCTGCAATCAAGCGGCCAGACGGAGCGCACGGCCCAGCCGCTGCTGACCCAGCCGGAGACCGAAGGCGCGGTCTGAGAAACATCAACCAACAGGCAAAGGCGGGATGCTCTTTTCGGGCATTCCGCCTTTGCCGTTTTTGGGCCTTGTCATGGTTTTGTCCCCTTGTCTGGGGGGATCAGCGTCTTACCATGACAAGCGGACCATATGGGTCCCTAAGGGAGAAAGCTCGTGGAATTTACCCCCATCATGGGAATTGGCCTGTCGGAAATCACCGCGTTTCTGACCGTTGTCGCCATCGACATCGCCCTGGCGGGCGACAATGCCCTTGTGGTCGGCATGGCAGCCGCTGGCCTGCCCCAGTACCAACGTCGCAAAGCCATTCTGTTTGGCATCGGCGCGGCGGCGGTGATGCGAATTCTGTTTGCTGTCTTTACCGTGCATCTGTTGCAGATCGTCGGCCTGACCATGGCGGGCGGCATCCTGCTGTTGTGGGTGTCATGGAAATTGTGGCGGGAAATCCGCAGCGGCCACCATGACCCCGACGCCGCCCATTTGCCTGCCGGGGCCAAAACCATGCGCCAAGCGGTGACCCAGATCGTCTTTGCCGATCTGTCGATGTCGCTGGACAACGTGCTGGCGGTGGCAGGCGCGGCCCGCGACCATATTTGGGTGTTGGTCGCCGGTTTGGCCCTGTCGGTCATTCTGATGGGTGTCGCCGCGACCCTGATCGCCCGGCTGATCCACAAATATCGCTGGATTGCCTATGTGGGCCTGCTGATCATCCTTTACGTTTCCCTGTCGATGATCTGGGACGGCACCCACGAAGTGGTCAAGCATTTGAACAATTAGTCATAAAATCAAACTTTTCCGTCGTCGGCTCTTGCTCAGATGAGGGTTTCCTAGTTAGCTAGCCCCTCCACTGACGAGCCGATGACGATGAGCAAAAAGTCCGCCAGCCTGCCGCTTTCCCCTCAGGCCGAAACACCGCCTGATCAACCGACGCCGCCCCAATCCCTGTCTGCACCGTTGCCGGAACAGGTCATCGCGGCCTTGCGGCTGGCGCACGAACATTTTCAGTTTGGCCGTTTTGCCGACGCGGTAAAGGAATACGACACCGCTCTGTCGATCACGGGCGAGTTGCCCAGCGCCTGGAGCAATCGCGGCGCAGCCTTACGCCGTTTGGGCAAACCGGAAGAGGCGCTGGCCAGCTATTGGCGTTCGATTCAGGTGGGGGGGCCGGATACAGGCGCTGCCTGGCTGAATGCCGCCAATATTCTGTTGGACGCCAACCGCCTGAGCGAAGCCCAAGCCGCGCTGCATTCCGCCGTGCGGCAACTGCCCCAAGACGCCAATGTCTGGGTTGCCCTGGCCGCCCTGGCCAGCCGCCGCAATCAGGATGCCGCCAGCGAATCCTGTCTGCGCCGCGCCGCCGCCCTGGCCCCAAGGGACGCCACCCCGCTGATCCGGCTGGCGGCCCAATTGTCGCAGCACAGCCGTCTGGAAGAAGCCGAGGAGCTGTACGTCAAGGCCCGCGCCCTGGCTCCCTTGAACGCCACCGCCCACAGCGGATACGCCCAAACCCTGGTCAGTCAGGAACGGCTGGAAGAGGCCGAACCTCACTTCCGCCGTGCATTGGAACTGGACGCCGACCATCTGGACGCCCATCTGGGCTTGGCCCGCCTGCTGTTGCTGAAGGGCGATCTGATCCCCGGCTGGGTCGAATATGAATGGCGGCGGCGCAAGGATGAATCCAAGCTGCCGAAAATGTCGGGGCCGGAATGGGATGGCTCGTCCCTGGCTGGTAAAACCCTGCTGGTCTATTGCGAACAGGGCTTCGGCGACAGCCTGCAATTCATCCGCTATATCCCGCAGTTGGCGCAGCAAGGGGCCAAGATCATCCTGGCGACCACGCCGC
The DNA here is from genome assembly GCA_030151865.1 of Rhodospirillaceae bacterium. Classification (GTDB taxonomy): domain Bacteria; phylum Pseudomonadota; class Alphaproteobacteria; order Rhodospirillales; family Magnetospirillaceae; genus JASLCK01. The sequence continues at coordinate 5,665 of JASLCK010000159.1, forward strand.
CGCTGGAACGATTGTTCAGTACCGTGCCGGGGATTGCCCAAATCGTCACCCGACCACAAGCGCTGCCGCCGTACGATTTTCATATCCCGCTGTTGTCGGTGCCCCGCTTCATGGGCGTTTCCATGGACAACATCCCCGCGCCGATCCCTTATTTACAGGCCCCGCCCGGCCAGCCCCTGCCCCTGCCACTGGGGACCCGTTTGCGGGTTGGCATCGTCTGGGCAGGCAGTCCGCAGCACGCCAACGACCGCAACCGCTCTTTGCGGATCGACGACTTCATGCCGCTGGCGCAAATCAGCGGCGTCACCCTTTATTCCCTGCAAACCGGCCCACAGACCGGCGATATCATCAAGCAGGGCGCTGCGGCGGTGGTTGTCGATCTGTCGTCGCGCATCAAGGACTTTGCCGATACCGCCAGCATCATCGACCAGTTGGATCTGGTGATCTGCGTCGATACCGCCATTGCCCATCTGGCCGGTGCCTTGGGCAAGCCGGTTTGGGTTCTGACTTCTTTTGCCCCCGACTGGCGTTGGGTGCTGGGCCGCGACGACACGCCTTGGTATCCGACCCTGAAGCTGTTCCGACAGCCCCGCCCCCGCGCCTGGACGGACGTCATCGAGCGGGTCAAAAGCGAACTGAGCGTCCTTGTCAGGCAACGCCCGTTGCTGGGGTTGGACGGCGATGCGGTGTTCGATACCCTGATGACCGGCCCCGACGGCAAACCGCGCTTTCGCATGTGGGTGCCACGCGCCATGCTGACCGATGCGGGCCTGAGCTATCTGGCGCTCCACGAGAACAGCGGCGCCGCCTATGAATACGCCACCCGCAGTTTTATCGACCATCATTTGCGTCCCGATGATCTGTTCCTGGATGTGGGGGCTCATTGGGGCATCATGTCGCTGCAGGCGGCGACCCGCTGGCCCGGTCAAGTCAAGGTCCTGGCCTGCGAACCCGACGCCGTCAACCTGACCCACCTGCATCGCTGGATCGACGGCAACAAACTGTCTGATCAGATCGAGGTGATCGGCGCAGCCATTGCCGACAAGCCCGGACATGGCAGTCTGAAGCCCGAAAGCACCATGGGCTACAGCCTGATCCGCGACGAACAGGACAGCGGCGGCATTCCCGTTGCCACGATCGATCAGTTGCTGGCCGACCGCCCCGATCTGCAAAAGCGCCGGGTCATTTTGAAGATCGACGTGGAAGGCTGGGAAACCGAGGTGGTGGACGGCATGGCCGACCTGCTGGCCTCGGGCCGGGTGGCGGCGGTGATCTGGGAACGCGGCCACACCTACGACTTCCCCGAAAACCAGGACAAGATCGCCAATCTGCGCGCCCGTTTCGCCGCCCTGGGCTTTACCGCCTGGATGTTTGAAGGCGAGGATCAGGCCGGGGCGTTGATCCCCTTTGTCGATCGTAAGGGGTGGCTGGGCAACATCTTCGAACTCGCCCCCGGCGAGGCCCCCGCCCCCAGCTATGGCGGCCCGCGTCTGTCCCAGCCACCGCAACCGGTCGATCCGGTTCTGTACGCCTGGAACCAGGCCAATCTGTTGGTCCGCCAGGGCGGGGCGCTGCAATCGGCCAACCAGATGAGCAAGGCCATCGCCCATTATATCCAGGCGGCCCACATGGAAACCCGGGTGCCCGATCTTTGGAACAATCTGGGGGTGGCTTTACGCAATCTCGGCCTCTTCCCCGCTGCCGAGGCTTGCTATCACCGCTCGGTCGCCTTACGGCCCTACAACGCCAGCGGGCGCTCCAATCTGGGCAATCTGCTGCGGGAAGTCGGACGGCTGGAAGAAGCCGAAGCCATGCACCAAAGCGCCGCCGCCCGCGCGCCCCGAAATCCCCAGATCCTTTACAACTGGGCTTTGGTCGCCCGCGATGATGGACGCCCCGAAGATTCCTACAAACTGTTCGAACGGGTTTTGGAAATCGATCCCAACAATTCGGAATGTTTGTGGGACAAGGCCCTGTCGATGCTGCAACAGGGCGACTATGCCCGCGGCTGGCCCGCCTATGAAAGCCGCTGGGGTCTGAAGCGCAGCCCACCCCGCACAGTTCCCCTGCCGCGCTGGAATGGCGAACCCTTGGAAGGCCGGTCTTTGTTCCTGCACGATGAACAGGGCTTTGGCGACGTTTTGGAATGGGCCCGCTTCATTGCGCAAGCAAAACAAAAGGGAGCCGGACGGATCGTGCTGGAATGCCAGCCCGAACTTTTGCGCCTGATGCGCCTGGCTCCCCATGTGGACGAAGTCATCCCACGCGGCGCGCCGACGCCTAAATGCGATGTCTACGCCCCGCTGCTTAGCCTGCCGGGATTGTTTGGCACCACATTGGAAAACCTGCCCAATCAGGTGCCTTACCTGCAAGCCCCACCCCTGGCCATGCCGTTGCCGCCGACCAGCAACCGGCTGCGGCTGGGATTAGTTTGGGCAGGCAAGCCGACACCGCGTGACCGGTCCTGCCCCCTGGACAAAATCCTGCCAGTGCTGGGGGATCCGCGCTTTGCTATCAACAGCTTGCAGGTCGGCCCGCGTGCCGTCGATCTCAAGCGCATGGGCGGCGACAGCTTCATTGACGACCTTGGCCCCCGCCTGACCGATTTTGCCGAAACAGCCGCCGCAATGCAGCAGTTGGACGCGCTGGTGACCATCGACACGTCGGTCGCCCATCTGGCGGGCGCATTGGGGGTGCCAACGTTCCTGCTGCTGCTCTATACCTCGGACTGGCGCTGGTTCGACCGGGGCGAGGACAGCCCCTGGTATCCGACCATGCGGATCTTCCGCCAACCCAAACCGGGCGAGTGGGATCAACCGCTCTCGCAGTTGTCGCGGGCGCTGAATGACTTTGCCAGCGAGCGCACGGCCCCGCTGCCGGGACTTCTGCATCTGCGTTAGAAGTTAGAAACAGCACCATTCCGCAGGCGAATCGATTCGCCTGCGGAATCATCTTTAAACGGCCTGGGCTCGACAAGTCATAACCTTTGGGCCAGACTGGCACCCGAAAGATGGAGATATCGGGATGAGATTGGTGGCAGGAATCGCCACCCGCGCTAAACGGGCAGCAAGACAATGACAAAGCCGCGCCGCCCCTGGCACAGCGCCACCATAGCCGGAAAGCTGGTGGGCGGGTTTCTTCTGATCTCTCTGGTCCCGCTGATTGCGCTGCTGGTTCTGACCCAGCATCTGTCCCACGGGCTGATGCGACAGATGGCCCTTGGACAGTTGCAGCAGATGGCCCAGCAAAAAGTCCATATGGCCGATGCCTTTGCCCAAAGCAGCAAGCAGGACGTAGCCAAGCTGGCGCAATTACCGATGATCGGACAGTTGCTACGCCGCGACGCCAGCGTTTCCAATGATCGACGTGTTTCGCTGTCGGCCCTGGCCGATTTTGGCGGATATGACGATATTTTGCTGATCACCCCGGATCGGCGGGTGCTCTACAGCACCGCCAACCGCTTCCCGGAAAACACCGATCTGACCAACCCAAGCTTAAGCGACGGCGGCTTGGTCAAGTTGGTGGACAAAGTGCTGACGTCGCGTCAGGGCGGTTTGTCGGTCTTTGCCAACATTACCGACCCCGGCGGGCCATCCATCTATTCGGCTGCTCCGGTTCTGCAAAACGACGAACTGATCGGGATTTTGGCCGCGCAGATCGACCGGCAGGAATTGTGGCAGGAACTGACTGATACCACCGGGCTAGGCGATACCGGGGAAGTGGTCCTGGCCATGCGCGACGGCGACAATCTGGTGACCGTTGCCCCCTTGCGCAGCAATCCCGATGCAGCGTTTCACCAACACGCAGCAGCCAAAGACAATCCCCATCTGGCCAGCGCCATTGATGGCGGCTGGAGTTTGGGCGACAGCGTCGATTATCGCGGTGTGGAAACCCTGGCGGTCTGGGCGTCCTTGCCCTCGCTCGGCTGGGGGATGGAAGTCAAGATCGACCGCGCCGAAGCCTTGGCGTTGGTTTCCAAGCAGCGCCAATTGGTGGCGACCATTGCAGTCCTGACCCTGGTTGCCGTGGTGATTTTGGCCCTGTTCGCCTCGCGCTCGCTGACCCAGCCGATCCGGGTGCTGACCGCCGCCGTGCGCCGCATGAGCGCGGGCGACCTGTCGCAACGGGTCCATATCGACGCCGATGACGAACTGGGCGAACTGGGCCGCGCCTTTAACCGCATGACCGCCGATCTGCGCAATGTCTGGAACACCATCGAACAGCAGGTCTGGCAACGCACCCGCGAGTTGGAGGAATCCAACCGCGAGGCGCAAAAAGCCCGCGACGAATTGCGCAAATTTTTCCGCGCCGTGGAATCCAGCCCGATGTCGGTCATCATTACCGACTTGGACGGCATCATCGAATATGTGAACCCGCATTTCACCGAAAGCACCGGCTATACCGCCGAGGAAGCCCAGGGGCGGCGCCCCAATCTGGTGGCGTCGGGGGAAACATCGTCGCAAATCTATCAGTCCCTGTGGTCCACCATCAAATCCGGGGGCGAATGGCGGGGCGAGTTCCTAAACCGTCACAAGGATGGCCGCACGTTCTGGGAAGCCGCTTTTATCTCGCCGGTGCGCGAACCGGGCGGGGCCATCACCCATTTCATCGCCATCGAACACGACATCACCGCCCAAAAGACCAGCGAACAGCATTTGCGGTCGGCCAAGGATGCCGCCGAGGACGCCAGCCGCGCCAAGTCTGAATTCCTGGCGGTGATGAGCCATGAAATCCGCACCCCGATGAACGGCATTCTGGGCATGACCCAGTTGATGCTGGACACCCCGTTGTCGGCCTTGCAGCGCGATTACCTGGACACGGTCCGTCATTCCGGCGAAGCGCTGCTGACCCTGTTGAACGACATCTTGGACTTTTCCAAGTTGGAGGCAGGCCGCGTCGAACTGGAAAGCGCCGATTTCGACCTGCCCGGCACCATCGATCAGGTCATTAACCTGATGACGGCCCGCGCCCGCGAACGCCGCCTGACCATTCAGGCCGAGATTGCCCCCGATGTGCCGCGCTTCCTGCGCGGGGACCAGGGGCGCTTGCGTCAGGTTCTGCTCAATCTGGTGGGCAACGCCGTCAAATTTACCGAAAAGGGCAGCATCCGCGTCGTGGTCGACGTCGAACCTCTCAGCGAAGGCGCTCCCGCCTGGCCGCGCGCCTATCGCTTTTCGGTCATCGATACCGGCATCGGCATTTCCCAGGATGTGCAGGAAAGGCTGTTCCAATCCTTCAGCCAGGCCGACACCTCGATCTCGCGCCGATATGGCGGCAGCGGGTTGGGATTGGCGATCTGCCGCCGTCTGGTCGAACTGCATGGCGGCCAGATCGGCGTTTCCAGCCAACCCGGCCAGGGCAGCACCTTCTGGTTCACCGTGTCTTATGACCAGGGCGCCCCCCTGCAACGGACCGCCAGCGGCGGTTCGACCTCGGGCGCGTTGCCGCGCATGCGGATTTTGTTGGCCGAAGACAACGCGGTCAACCGCAAGGTCGCCATCGCGCTTTTGGAAAAATGGGGGCATCGCATCACCTCGGTCGAGGATGGACAAAGCGCCATCGCCGCCGTCGAGACCGAACCCTTTGATCTGGTTTTGATGGATGTGCAGATGCCCGGCATGGATGGTCTGGAAGCCACCCGCAAAATCCGCGCCCTGCCCGGTCAGGCTGGACGGGTGCCGGTCATCGCCCTGACCGCCAACGCCATGCGCGGCGACGAACAGCGCTGCCTGGAAGCCGGCATGGATGACTATCTGAGCAAACCCATCGAACAAGACCGCCTGTTTCAAGCCCTGGATCGGGTCTGCCAGCGCCGGGCCATGGGACGGATCAGCTATTGATCCCGCGCCTTGTTGGGGAAAATTGCCAGACCTTTTAAACCTGCGTATAGTTGTTTACAGATAATTTCGCCGTAAACCGCCCCCTTCTTTCTTAAGGGCGGCGATACGGCCATGCGCGCGTAATTCGGCCAGACACAGGGCCAGAGGGAGCATTTGACCGCATGACCAGCAGCACCGGAACCGAACCCCAGGATCGCAAGCGTTTCTATGGTCTTGCCTTGGGGGCGTTGGGCGTCGTCTATGGCGATCTGGGCACCAGCCCCTTGTACACCATGAAGGAATGTTTTGCGGGTGAACATCCCGTGGCCCTAACGACGGCCAATGTTCTGGGGATCGCGTCCCTGATCTTCTGGTCGATCATTCTGGTCATCACCATCAAATATGTCCTGTTCGTGATGCGTGCCGACAATAAGGGCGAAGGCGGCATCCTGGCTTTGATGGCAATGGCGCGCACCGGAGCCAGCGGCAATAAGCGGCTGGTGTCGTTAATCAGCGTGCTGGGATTGTTTGGCGCGGCGCTGTTTTATGGCGACGGCATGATCACCCCGACCATTTCAGTTCTCTCTGCGATCGAGGGATTGGAAATCGCCGCCCCCAACCTTGCATCTTCGGTGGTGCCGTTGACCCTGGTGGTGTTGATCGGCCTGTTCTGGTTTCAAAGTTATGGCACCGCCAAGGTCGGCGCGTTGTTCGGCCCGGTGATGATAGTCTGGTTCCTGGCCCTGGCAGGGTTCGGGATTGCCGAAATCATTGATCAGCCCGGCATTTTCCGCGCCATGAACCCGATCTGGGGCATCGAATTTCTGTTCGACCACGGCTTCAGCGCCTTTGTCGCCCTGGGCTCGGTGGTTTTGGCCCTGACCGGGGCCGAAGCGCTGTACGCCGATATGGGCCACTTTGGGGCCAAGCCGATCCGCATGGCCTGGTTCACCATCGTCTTGCCCGCGTTGGTGCTGAATTACTTCGGCCAAGCGGCCCTGCTGCTGAACGATCCCAGCGCTGTCAACAATCCGTTCTATCTGCTGGTGCCGTCCTGGGCGCTCTACCCGATGATCGGGGTGTCCACCCTGGCCACCGTGATCGCCAGTCAGGCGGTGATCTCGGGCGCGTTCTCACTGTCGCAACAGGCGGTGCAACTGGGTTATTGCCCACGTCTGGAGGTGCAACACACCTCGAGCGAGGAATACGGCCAAATCTATCTGCCGCGCGTCAATTGGGGACTGTTGCTGGCCATTATCGGTCTGGTGATCGGCTTTAGATCCTCCAGCGCCCTGGCCGCCGCCTATGGCATCGCGGTGACCGGCACCATGTTCATTACCACAATCCTGGCGCTGATCGTCGCCCGTCGCCTGTGGAACTGGAGCCTGCCGCTGTGCATCGCCATCGGCGTCGCCTTTTCCATCGTTGATGGGGCTTTCTTTGCGTCGAACCTTTTGAAGTTTATCGATGGCGGCTGGTTCCCGCTGGTAATCGGCGGCATCGTCTTCCTGTTGATGGTGACCTGGAAAAAGGGCCGCACCCTTTTGTCCAAGCGCCTGCAATCGGAATCCATCGAGTTGGACCTGTTCATGGCCCGCGTCAGCGACGACAGTCCGCACCGCGTGCCCGGCACCGCCGTGTTCATGACCGGCAGCACCGATTGCGTACCGATCGCCTTGCTGCACAACATGAAACACAACAAGGTCCTGCATCAGCGGGTGGTCTTCCTGACGGTGATTTCCGAACCAATTCCGCGCATCGCCCATGCCGAGCGGGTGCAGGTGGAAAGCCTGCCCAAGAATTTCTTCCGCGTCATCGTTCGCTATGGCTTCAACGAAGAGCCGGATATTCCCATGGTCATGCGTCTGTGCAAGGCCAAGGGGCTGGAATTCGATATGATGGACACATCGTTCTTCCTGGGCAGGGAAACCCTGATCCCATCGGTACAGCCGGAAATGGCGCTGTGGCGTGAAAAGCTGTTCGTCACCATGTCGCGCAACGCCGTCAGCGCCACCGACTTCTTTAAAATCCCCGCCAACCGGGTGGTGGAATTGGGAACCCAAGTGCAGATCTGACCCGCCGATTATTATCAGCGGGGTGGTTGGCGAATGATGGTGGCTCGCTTACATGCAGAGCCACCATCAGCTTGCCAAAGGAACTCACCGTGCCGCATCTGACCTTGGAATATTCCGGCAATCTGCGTTTTCCCAACCCGCCCGCTTTGTTGCTGAAGCTCAATCAGGCTTTGGTGGCATCCGGCCAGTTCGGCGAAATCGAAATCAAAAGCCGCGCCCTGCGTCAGGATGATTTCATGGTCGGCACCCAGCCAGAAGGACGGGCCTATCTGCATGCCAAGCTGGCCTTGTTGCAAGGCCGCGACCAGGACACCAAAAACGCCCTGGGGCAAAGCCTGTTAGAGGTGCTGAAGCAACATTGGGCGGGCTATGACGCCCAGCAATTGCAGCTTTGCGTCGAAATCCAGGAAATCGAACGCCCCAGTTACGCCCGCCACGACGTCGGGTAAAAAAGACCCGCCCGGACAATCCCGGACGGGTCAGAAGGACAGGAGAGAAAAGCGGGCGATCGATTTTGCGCCCGCTTTTTGTTAACGACGCTTACGCCCCGGTGAAGCAGCGGATGGCCTGCACCCGGTTTTGCACCCCCATCTTGCGGAAGATGCTGCACAGGTGCGACTTCACGGTGACTTCGCTGACATCCAGACGCGACGCGATGATCTTGTTGGGCAGACCATCCTTCAGCAGGGTCATGATTTCCCGTTCGCGCCGGGTCAACGAGGCCGGATGGCCTTCCATCTGCGCGGGCCGTGCCGTCGGTTCCGGTTCGGCATTTTCCGACAGCATCAGGAACGGCACAAAGCGTTCACCCGACAGCACCAGTTGCAGGGCCGACACCATGGCCGCGCCGGACAGACGCTTGGGGATGTAACCCGACGCCCCGGCATGGATCGATTCCGCCATCTGGGTCCGGTCCACCACCGCCGAGAGGATCACCACCGGCACGTCGGGCATCCGGCGCTTGACCTCGGTAATGCTGGGCGCGCCGGTCATGCCGGGCATGCGCAGGTCCAGCAAGATCAGATCGGGCTTGGTGTTGGTGGGGGCAATAGCCTCCAGCACATCTTCCAGCCCGCCCGCATCGACGATCTCGACCTGCGGGGCCAGACGTTCCAGGAAGCTGTGCATCCCTTCACGGAACATGACGTGGTCGTCTGCGAGAATGATTTTCATGATGCCTACCCCTGTCCGTTTCACTGTCTGTTGATGGCGCTTTTACGCCGATTAACCCTGCCCCGCCGGTTCATCCTTGAACTTTTGGGACGATCTTTTTCCCTAATCTTCGTTCTGGGATGGAAGACGAATTTCCATCCGGGCTCCGGGATGGGTGTTTTGGGCTGCGATACAGCCCCCCATCTCGGCGGCAATTCCCAAAGCAACCGTCAAGCCCAATCCCAGGCGGCTGCCACGACGGCCTGCGCCGCCGGTACCCAGGGTCAGACGTTCCAGCACGGTGGACGGCAAACCCGGACCATCATCCTGGACGGCAATCACCAACTCGCCGCTTTCCTCGTCCTGGCGGCAACTGACCACCACATGACCACGCGGCGCGGCCGAGACCGCATTGACAATCAAATTCCACAAGGCCTGTTCCAGCCGCTCGGCATGGCCGAACACCCAGCCCAAAGCCATCGGGCGATCCCAAGACAGAACCGGCTGATCAGCACGGATCTTTTCCCGCACCCGCGCCACCGCCCTGTCCACCGCCTCCAGCGGGCAGAACATCCGACCCGGTTCATAAGGCGGGCGGGCCCAGACCAGCATATGGTCCAGCATGTCCTGCAAGCGTCCGGCCTGTTCAATCACCGTATTCAGGCTGCGGGCATGACGTTCCTGATCGAAATGTCCGGTTTCCATGCGGTCCAGCGCCCCTTCGGCGGTCAGCCGCATCACATTCAACGGCTGCCCCACCTCGTGGGATAAAGCCGAAGCGATATCCCCCAGCAAGGACAGGCGATCAGCATGCCGCGCCTGGGCGTCGAACGCCTTGCTTTCCGTCAAATCTTCGACCACCGCCAGCACATCCGCCCCCTCGCCCGAGATGGTCAGGCGGGCCCATTGGGCGGCGGCAGGTTCGCTCAGACGGAACTCGGCCCCGGCTCCGCAATCCAGGGGCGGCGGATCATCCAGCCCCGACAGCAGAACCACCAGCGATTGGCCTTTCAAGTCTTCCTTGCTGCGCCCCAGCAGGGCCGACAGCGCTTTGTTGGCGTCCAGAACGCGGAACTGGGCGTCCAGACGGGCCATGCCCAGGATGGCGTCATCGAACGCGGCGCTTCCTCCCTGCATGGCAACCTCCTCTGTTGAACTGTGACCAGAGTGACAGAAGCCTTTCACAGAGGGAATTTGTCATACGAAGGTCTCCCGCCTTTCGGAGGAAGTATCCCCACTATCTTTAGATAGATGTCCACCCTCCTTCCGCCGATGGATGGACTTTATCCGAGGAAAGGCCACGAAGCCCCCTTGCCCCCATACGGCAACCCTAGCACACTGTGTTTGCCGCCTTTTTCCGGCGACCTGACGTTAGGGGATTGACCATGACCATCAAGCCGATCGTTGCCGGTAAGGAACCCATTTCAATTCAAGTGAAGGGCGGAGAAACTTATTACTGGTGTCGTTGCGGCCGCAGCGCCAAACAGCCGATGTGCGATGGCTCCCACGCGGGCAGCGGGATCGAACCGATGAAATTCGCCCCCACCGGCGACATGACCGTTCGCTTCTGCGCCTGCAAACAGAGCAAGAAGCCGCCGTTCTGCGACGGGGCCCATCTCGACATCAAGTAATCCTGCCGTGAGCGATCTTACAGACAGGTGCCCGACCAGAAATGACGGCGGAGAACCCGGCGCGCCGTTGGTTCGGGTGTCCTATCCCACGGGGGAAAGTATTCTGGTCCCGGCGGGAACCTCGGTCCTGTCGGCCAGCCGACAGGCCGGGGTTCCCCATGCCGCCGTGTGCGGCGGACAGGGCCGCTGCTCGACCTGCCGGGTTCGCATCCTGAAAGGGATCGAAGGTCAGCCCTGCCCCGACAAGTCGGAAAAAGCCACCCTGCACAGCCTGACCCGCCCGGATCAAAGCATCCGCCTGGGCTGCTGTCTTAAGGTTCACTCGGATATCGAGGTTCAACCGCTGCTGCCCGCCAGCACCGATGACTTTTCGCCCGAGGTCAGCGGACGGCTGCTGCCCTTGACGGTCATGTTCATCGACATTCGCGGCTATTCCCGCATGGCGGCGCGCATGCACCCATTTGACGTGGTGTTCCTGCTGAACCGATATTTCGACATGACCGGCACCGCCATCACCGAAGCAGGCGGTCAGGTGGACAAATTTATCGGCGACGGGGTGATGGCGCTGTTTGGCATTGGCCAGGACCAACAGGTAGGGGCGCGCCAGGCCCTGCACGCAGCGCGCGACATCGCGCTTGCCCTGCAAGCCCTGAACCGCGAACTGGCCGCCGAACTGAGCGAGCCGTTGCGCATCGGTATCGGGCTGCATTGCGGCGAAGCCATTGTCGGCCGGTTCGGCTGGGGCGAAGTGCCGAACGTCTCCACCACCGCCATCGGTGATGTGGTCAATGTCGCCAGCCGTCTGGAAAGTGCGACCAAACAATTCGGCTGTCAGTTGGCAATGTCCGAACAGGTGGCCATGGCCTTAGGCGCCGGGCGCTATCTTTATCCCTTAAGCGATGCCGAACTGCCCAATTATGTGGGCAGCGTGGCCGTGCGCGCCGTGGAAGACGCCGCCTCTCTGCCCCTTTGATATTTTCTTGCCCCCACACGTTCAGATGGCTAATCTTCGCATCGATGGTTCCCTGGGCAGCCAGGGTGAAAAGGGAATTCGGTGCGCACCTTGAAACAAGGGTGCAACTCCGAAACTGCCCCCGCAACTGTAAGCGGATAGATTTCGGCAACAGATGCCACTGACCGCGATCCCGACGTCCACCGGGGGATCGCATCCAGGTTGGGAAGGCTAGCCGAGAGACGAAGACCCGCAAGTCAGGAGACCTGCCATCACCGTTGCGCGTGCAACGTCGGCCTGGGCGGGGTGTCCTGGGGCGGTGTTCTGCCGCGCTAGAGTTTCAAAGGTGGACTCTATGCACATTATGGAAGGTTATTTGCCCGTCGAACATGCGGCGGGCTGGTTTGCTGCTTCGACGCCGTTTGTGGTGGCGGGTGCGGTGCGGTTGAAGCGCATCGTCAATGAACGCCCGCAGGCCAAGATGACCCTGGCCGCTGCCGGGGCCTTTACCTTCGTCTTGTCGGCCCTGAAGATGCCCAGCGTCACCGGTTCGTGCTCGCACCCCACCGGCACCGGATTGGGAGCCGTGGTGTTCGGCCCCGCTGTGATGGCGGTGATGGGCACCATCGTTTTGCTGTTTCAGGCGTTGCTGCTGGCCCATGGCGGCCTGACCACCCTGGGCGCCAATGTCTTTTCCATGGCCATCGTCGGCCCCTGGGTCAGTTGGGCCATTTACCGCCTGGCGGGCAAGGCCGGTCTGTCGGTCGGCATCGCCGTATTCCTGGCCGCCGCCTTGGGCGATCTGTCCACTTACGTCACCACCTCGGTTCAGTTGGCCTTGGCCTATCCCGACCCGGCGTCGGGCTTTGTCGGCTCGCTGGTCAAATTCAGCGGCATTTTCGCCATCACCCAAATCCCCCTGGCCATTGCCGAAGGGTTGTTGACCGTGGTGGTGATGAACGCCCTGTCCGGTCGCGCCGGTGCGGCGGATGAAGTGCGGGTTCTGTCGGGCGAGGTGAAGTGATGGCTATCAACAAACGTTCCGCCTGGCTGCTGGCCGCCGCCGCCGCCGTCATCATCGCCCCGCTGGTGCTGCCCGGCATCGAGGGGGAATTCAAAGGCTCGGACGATCAGGCTACCGACGCCATCACCAGCGCCAGCCCCGGTTACGAACCCTGGTTCCAACCGCTGTGGAAGCCCCCCAGCGGGGAAATCGAAAGCCTGCTGTTCGCCTTGCAGGCCGCGTTGGGCGCTGGATTCTTGGGCTATATGATCGGACGCCGCCATGGCGCCCAGGCCAAGGACCAGCCCTCCCGCACCGCCCCCAAAGCCGCACCGTCGGCCAGCCATGTCGCCGGTTGACCGGACAGCCCATCTGAACCGCTGGCGCAACCGCGCCCTGGCTGAAAAAGCGCTTTTGTCCCTTGGCATGTTGCTGCCGACCATCGCACTGCCGCCGTTTCCGGCGGCAGTGCTGGTGGCGGTCGCCATGACGGTGGCAGCGCTGATCGGGGCGCGGGTGCCTTGGCGGCTGTGGCTGGGTGTCGGCTTTGCCCCCATGGGCTTTGCCGTCACCGGGGCGCTGTCGCTGGTGGTTCAATGGGGCGATAACGGGCTGTCGTTGGCCCCCCATGGGATCGAGGATGCCGCCGCCCTGCTGCTGCGGTCCTGGGCTGGGGTGTCTTGCCTGCTGTTTTTGTCCCTGACCACGCCTGCCACCGACCTGATCGGCGGATTGCGCAAGCTCGGCATTCCCGCCGAATTGGCGGAAATCGCCCTGCTGGTCTACCGCTTCGTCTTTCAGTTGGCGGATATTGCCGCCGCCATGCATGCCTCTCAGGCGGCGCGGTTGGGGCATGTGGGATGGAAGCGTCGTCTACGTTCACTCGGGCTGCTGGCTGCCAATCTGATGCCGCGCGCCTTTGACCGCGCCCACCGGCTGGAAATCGGATTGGCGGCGCGGGGCTGGCAGGGCGAGATGCGGGTTTTATCCCCCAAGCGTCCGCTGTCGGCGGTGGCCCTTGGATTGATCCTTTTGAGCGAAGCCGCCGTCTGGGCGGTGGGAGTTTTGGCATGACCATTTTGGAAGCGCGCGGCCTGACTTACGCCTATCCCGGCGGAGTGGCGGCGCTGGACGGCCTGTCCCTGTCCATCCCCAAAGGCCGCAAGCTGGCGATCCTGGGGCCGAACGGGGCGGGCAAAACCACGGTGCTGCTGCATCTGAACGGCACCCTTCAGCCCAAATCGGGACAGGTGTTGCTGGATGGCCTGCCCGCCAAATATGACCGCGCCGGTCTGGCCCACTGGCGGCAACGGGTGGGGTTGGTGCTGCAAGACGCCGATGACCAGTTGTTCGCCGCTTCGGTGTTCGAGGATGTCTCGTTCGGTCCCCTTAATCTGGGATTGAGTGAGGACGAAACCCGCCAGAGGGTTCAGACGGCAATGGATGCCCTGTGCATCGCCCATCTGGCCGACCGCCCGACCCACATGCTGTCTTTTGGACAAAAGAAGCGCGCTGCCATCGCAGGCGCGGTGGCCATGCGGCCCGATGTTCTGCTGCTCGATGAACCCAGCGCCGGGCTGGATCATCTCAGCACCGGGTATTTGCTCGACGTGCTGCAAAAGCTGAATGACGACGGGGCAACCATCGTATTCACCACCCACGACGCCGATCTGGCCTATGGCTTTGCCGACGACGTGGCCCTGTTCAGCGGCGGCACAGTCCTGGCGCAAGGCGAAGCGACCGCCATTCTAAGCAATGGCGATCTGCTGGAACAGGTGAAACTGGAAAAGCCGTTTCTGCTGAAACTGGGACAAAAGGCCCGCGCCTTGGGGCTGTTGCCCCCATCCGCCCCCCTGCCCCGCACCCGGCGCGACGCGCTGGCCCTGCTGGAACGGGTGGCGGTTCCGGCCTGATTACGCCCTGACGGCGCGGTGACGGCGCAGCAATCCGCCGCGCCGCCCGATCAGCAGCGACACCAGATAAATCGCGCCCGCCGTCAGCACGATCGACGGACCGGACGGCAGGTTAAAGCGGTACGACAGCACCAACCCGATATAGCCCGAAGCCATGGCGATCAGCGATGACAGGGCAATCAGGCTGGACACCTGACGCACCCAAAAGCGTGCCGCCGTGGCGGGCAACATCATCAATCCCACCGCCATCAGGGTCCCCAGGGCCTGAAAGCCGCTGACCATGTTCAGCACCACCAGCATCAGGAACAAGGTGTGGAACAGCCCGCCCCGCCCGCTGGCGGTTTTCAGAAAACTGGCGTCGAAACATTCAACGATCAAGGCGCGATACAGCAACGCAAAGGATGTCAGACTGACCGTGGCGACGCCCGCCACCAGCATCAGGGAGTCATCATCGACCGCCAGAATGCTGCCAAACAGCACATGCATCAGATCGACCGTATTGCCGTGGGTGGATACCAAGAGCACACCCAGCGCCAGGGAGATCATGAAGAAGGCGGCGAAGCTGGCATCTTCCTTTTGCTGGGTGAAACGGCTGACCAGACCGGAAGCCCCCGCCACCAGCGCCCCGGCGACAAAGCCGCCTAACCCCATGGCAGGCAGCGACAGCCCCGAAACCATGAACCCAACCGCCGCCCCCGGCAGGACGGAATGGGCCATGGTGTCGCCCACCAGGCTCATGCGGCGCAGTACCAGAAACACCCCCACCGGCCCCGACCCCAAAGCCAGCGCCAGACAGGCCACCAAAGCGCGGCGCATGAAGCTGTAATCGGCAAAGGGGCCGACCAGCAAATCGTAAAGATGCGCCATCATGCCCGCCCCCCGGTTTCGGGGGACAGGTCGGCCTGGGCAGCATCCCAATCTTCGCTCAACGCGCGGGCACGGCGCAGATTACCATCCGTCATGACCTGACTGGTCGGCCCCCAGCCGATCACTTGGCGGGCCAGCAAAAGAGTTTCGGGAAAATGTTCCCGCACCTGTTCGAAATCATGCAAAACCGCAATCACGGTACGCCCCTGCTGATGCCAATGGGCAATTAGCCGCAGCAGGTCGCTGGTGGTGCGCTGATCGACGGTGGCGAACGGCTCATCCAGCAAAATCAGCGGACTGTCAGCCACCATGACGCGGGCAAACAGCACACGCTGACGCTGCCCGGCCGACAGGGACCCGAACAGGCGGCCCTCGAAGCCGCTTAATCCCACATCAGCCAATGCTTGTAACGCCTGAGCGCGCAAATCGGGACCAATACGTCCAAACGCACCGACCCGCCGCCAATGGCCCATTAAGGCCACATCCAAAACCGATATGGGAAAGCTGTCATCGATCGCCGCCAGTTGCGGCAAATGTGCGATATCGCGCCGGTCCACCCCGGACAGGCTGACTGCCCCCGATTGGGGTTTCAACAGGCCGATGATGGTCTTGATCAGGGTGCTTTTGCCCGCCCCATTGGGGCCGACCACCGCGGTCAGACTGCCTGCGGCGAAAGCCCCCGTCGCACCGCGCACCGCCGCCCGCCCTTCATAGGCAATGGTGGCGTCGTCAAAACGGATCACCGCATGGCTCATTCGCCCCACCATCCCAAGGCCCAGGACACCGCCAGCCACAACGCCGCCGACAGCGACAAAGCCACCGCCAGGCGTGCCCCCGCACCCCAGGCGAACGGCATCAGCCGGGGCAAAGACGGATCAGAAGGACCAGACGGCAAATGAAAAGGCACGGTGAACAAATTCCTTAAAGGTCGGCGCATCAAATCGGATCAGGGGGCGGTCTGTCCACTGTTGAATGCGCATAAGGGCGCGGATCAGAAGCGCGGAGGGGAGTTATAAATCAGCCCTTGAAAAATGCAACAATATAACATTACATCAGGACATCCGTTGCAGGAGCCCAACCAACATGTCTCTGTCCATCAAATCCCTCAGCCTTTCCGTTGCCCTTGCCCTGGGGCTGTCCACCGCTGCCCAGGCCGCCCAGGACCAGCCGGTTCAGGTGGTCGCCACCATCAGCATCCTGGCCGATATGGTGCATCAGATCGGCGGCAGCAATGTCGAAGTGAAAAGTTTGGTCGGACCGGGCGGCGACGCCCACGTCTATCAACCCACCCCCGCCGATGCCCAAACCATCGCCAACGCCCAGGTGGTGGTAGAAAACGGCCTGGGGCTGGAAGGTTGGATCGACCGCTTGATCCAGGCTTCGGGCACCAAGGCGCAAATCGTCATCGCCAGCACTGGGGTCAAGCCCCAGACCATGGTCGATGAAGACGAAAAGGACGCCGACGGCAAACCCAAGACCATCACCGATCCCCACGCCTGGCAGGATCTGGGCAATGGTGTCTTGTATGCCCAGGCCATCGGCGACGCCTTGGCTAAGGCCGATCCCTTGCATGCCGACAGCTATCACGCCCGTGCCACCGCTTATGCAGTCAAGATCAAGGATTTGGATGCCCAGGTGCGCGACCAGATCAAATCGGTGCCGCCCGCCAAGCGTAAGATCATCACCACCCATGACGCCTTTGGCTATTTTGGCCGCGCCTATGGTGTGATGTTCCTGGCCCCCGAAGGCATCAGCACCGACAGCGAACCCACCGCCGCCGCCATGGGCAAGCTGGCCGACCAGATCAAGCATGAGCATATCAAGGCGCTGTTCCTTGAAAACATGACCGATCCCCGCCTGCTGCAAACTCTGGCCAAGGAAAGCCACGCCGTCATCGGCGGCACGGTCTATTCCGACTCGCTGTCGCCTGCCGATGGCCCCGCCGCCACCTATCTGGACATGTTCCGCCACAACGTCCCGGCTTTTGTCGAGGCGATGAAGGCCAACTAACCCGCCCTCTGAAATTCCCGAGACTTATACGAAAGCCGCGCCCCTGGCGCGGCTTTTGATTGCATCATATTTACAAATTCATCTGAAAGTTGTGGCTTATCAAAAATAGGAGAGGCCACAATGCAAGCCTGCACCCCTTTTTACCCCATTACCATTCAGGGCAAGCAGTTCGTCTACGCCACCCCCAAGGACCAAAAGCGTTTCATGGTTCGGGGCGTCGCCCTTTCTGCGGCAGGCGTCGCCGGTTTGGGCATCGACGATATCCTAGCCGATAACCATGCCGAGATTTTCGCAACGCTGATTTTGCCTAAGCTGATCGACCTGAACGTCAATCTGATCCGCGTTTATCAGATCGATCCGACCAGAAGCCACGCCAAGAGCATGGCGCTGTTAGAAGAGCACGGCATTTACGTCATGGTCGGCTTAGCCACCTCGGCGCATTCCATCGGTCAGATGACCGGAAGCTACCCCCTGGCCACCTTCCTGCACGGCGCCGCCGTGGTGGCGGAATTTCAAAAATATCTCAACACCTTCGGCTTTTCGGTCGGCAACGAGGTGGAGTTCCCCGGACAACAGGCCGCCAATATTCAGGCAGCCAATCCCAACTACACGGACCAACAGGTCGTTGCCGCCACCATCGCCTTGGAACTGACCGTCGCTCAAGCGGTCAAATCCTATGCCCGCGATATCAAGCGTTTTCTCAAGGATCAAAACTATCGGCAGATCCCGGTTGGTGTCGCCCAGCAAGACGGGCCGCAATCGTCTTGGGGAAGCGGCAATCCCAATCCCTGGCAACAGGGGCTGATCGGCACCGACACCATCGCGCAATATTACGCCTATCCCGACCTCAGCGACCCACAGGGAAGCCTGGATTTCATCGGCATCAACTCCTACCGCTATGTCAGCCATCTCGGTCAGGCCGGTCAGGCTTATCAGGGCCTGGCCCAGGAAGCGCAATCCCTGGCGGTGCCGGTCTTTCTGACCGAAAGCGGGGCTATCACCAACCCGCGCACATGGAACGATGTCCCGACCTTTTACGACATCCTCCATCAAAACTGCGATTACGGCACCCAATTGTCGGGCGAAGTGGCCTTTGAACTGATCGAGGAAGGTAACGGTTTCGGCCTTTACGACTATGATCAAACTCAAGCGGACCTGACCCCGGCAACCAATGGCGGGGCCGTCCAATTGGCCAAGCATTATCAGGAAGTTTGCCGGGCCAACCTCGCCCAGACGGCGACCCCGCCCACGCCCAGCCTGCCCACAGGCTATAGCTGGCCGTCGCTGTTGCCGCCCAACATCATCGCCCCCATCACCGTCACCAACAGTTCGACGGCCACCGTCGCCGTGGTTCAGGGCGGCTATGTGTTCAAATTCTTGGATGCCAACACAAGCAGCCAGATTTTTGCCTGCCAGGATCAACAACTGCTGTTGCAGGGCTATCCCGGCTGGTCGGCCTGCTGCGGGGTTCCCGCCGGACAGGTTAAGGCTGGCATTACGGTCAACAACAATGTCGTCTGGGGCGATGGGGTCGCCTGCACCGTCACCTCTTAAGGAACAAAGGCCCCGCCGGATTACTCCGGCGGGGCCTTTTCCTTCCTGGGCAGGCGCTTAGACCTCTTCGGTCTGGGTCAGATATTCCTGCGCCAGATCGACATAATTCTGGGCTGAGACGGGGAAGAAGGCCACGTCCTGATCCGTCAAATTACGGATGAACTTGGCCGGGCTGCCGCCCCACAATTCCCCTTTCTTAACGCGCTTGCCAGGGGTGACCAGAGCCCCCGCCGCCACCATCGCGCCGCTTTCCACCACAGCGCCATCCATCACGGTCGCGCCCATGCCGATGAAGCTGTCGTCTTCGATGATACAGCCATGCAGGATGCAGCCATGCCCGATGGTCACCCGCGCCCCGATCACCGTCGGAAACTTCTGACGGGTCACATGCACGATGGTGCCGTCCTGGATGTTGGTCTGTTCGCCAATGCGGATGGTGTTGACGTCGCCGCGCAGCACGCAGCCATACCAGATGCCCGACTGGGCACCAATTTCCACATCCCCCGTCACCACGGCGTTCTGGGCGA
>JASLCK010000173.1 GCA_030151865.1 Rhodospirillaceae bacterium
CTGCTCGGTCAGTCTGGCCGTCCCGCCACAACGCGCCGCCAGAACGCCCGCACCCACAAAAATCAGAAAAGGAAGAAAGCCGGTCATCACTGCGGAACGCCGCCCCTTGCGCTAGACAGGGCGCGACCATAGGCCGATCAGGTAAGCTTGAAAAGCAAGACCACATCCCCACCGCCATGGACATCCGCCCTTGGCGCTGCCATATCTGGGGCTCCTTCTTTCGCCCCGTTTGACCCAAGCGATTCATCTTCATGAACAACGCCATCGTTTTTGACCGTGATCAGGTGCGCCGCCAGCGCGACCGTGCCGCCCGCCTTTTGGCCGATCATGACTTTCTGTTGCAGGAAACCGCCGACCGTTTGGGCGACCGCTTGCTGGACATGACCCGCCGCTTTCCGCTGGCGCTTGATTTGGGGTGCCATACCGGCGAGTTGGGCCGGGCGCTGTGTGGTCGGGGCGGCATCGAAACCCTGATCCAATGCGACCTGTCGCCCGCCATGGCCACCCGCGCCGATAAGCTGGCCCTGGCCGCCGACGAAGAAGCCTTGCCGTTTGCCGCCAACAGCTTTGATCTGATTTTAAGCAATCTCAGCCTGCATTGGGTCAATGACCTGCCGGGCGCGCTGTTGCAGATCCGTCATGCCCTGAAGCCCGATGGCCTGTTCCTGGCCTCAATGCTGGGGGGGGAAACCCTGACCGAACTGCGCCAAAGCTTCCTGGAAGCCGAATTGATGGAAGAAGGCGGGGCCGGTCCCCGCGTCTCGCCCTTTGCCGATGTGCGCGATCTGGGCGGGCTGTTGCAACGGGCCGGGTTTGCCCTGCCAGTGGTCGACGTGGACACCATCACCGTCACCTATGGCGACGCCATGCGGCTGATGGCTGATCTGCGCGGCATGGGCGAAACCAACGCCGTTATTGCCCGGCGCAAGCAAATGACCCGGCGCACCACTTTGCTGCGCGCCCTGGCCCTGTACGAAGAAAAGTTCAAAAACGATCAGGGCCGCCTGTCGGCCACTTTCCAGATCATGACCATGACCGCCTGGAAGCCCCACGAATCCCAACAGCAGCCGCTGCCGCCGGGATCAGGCCGGGTCAATCTGGCCGACGCCTTGAACGGCCCCGAACGCCCGGTGGCGGAGCCCGATCTATAGCATCAGAGCCGCGACAGATCGAAGTTACGGAACGACCTCACATCCGCCAGCCCCTGGGCGACGAAGCGGACATCCTCGCGCATGACGTAATCCCCACCCTGCCACTTCAAGTGATCGCCGGTGAAGTGTGTGAAATAGGAATTCAGCCAGACCGACGTCGCCGAAGAAACCATCAGCAATTCCTTGGCCCGCGCTCCGATATTGAGCAGGATCGGGTATTTCTGCGCCACTTCGTACACCCAAAGGCGATTGAAGCGGGGATCGATGGCGTTGGCCAGACCATTCCCGTAGAGGTAATGGGACAGCGGCGTCTCTTCCTTGGCGCTGCCTGAATTTTCCTCGTAACTGGCATAGACGTGTTCAAAAAGCTGCGCATGTAAGGCGGGCTTGAACACCATCACCCCGGTGTTCGAATAATCTTCCACCGGGTCCAGCTTGGCGGCGGCATAAAGGTCGGCAATGTCGCCCGATCCCATGCGCTGCACCAGATTATCGCGAATTTCGGGGTTGCTGTAATAGGCTTGGCGATGCGACACCAGCCCAACCTTGTCAGGAGCGGCCTGATTTGCGGCAACGATACACGGCGCATTGTGGAAATTGATCAGAATGTCGCTGTCCAACCACACAGCATCTTCGTACCCGGCCACCCGCTTATCCCGGCAAACCAACAACTTTTGCCAATTGGCGGCGCGGCATCGGGCAATGGGCGCATCATCCAGATAGCTGTCGATCACCACGAGATCATAGCCGTGCTGGGCGGCATACTTTTCCCAAGTCGGTCGAAAGACGTTGAATTCGGCAATCGTCTTATCGCCAATTGTCAGAGTGACCAGCGCTTTCTTGGACATGAATCCCCTCCCCTTCCCTTTCTACGACCCCGACGAACGTATTGCGGAGTGCCCGCCAGGACGCACGCTGAAACGGCCAAGGACAAATGACAGGTCAAAAACGAAACAGCGCCCCATAAAGGAGCGCCGTTTCATCATTCATCGCACAGACATCGAGATCAGTCTCGACCGTAGCGGATATAATCGGTCCAAATCCGTTCCACCTGCAACATGGTCTGGCCCGCTGCTTCCAGCGCCTTTTCCATTTCGCCGGTGGCGGCGACCTTCGAGGCCAGATGGTTTTGCAACTCGCGAATGCCGTTGCAAAGACGCAGCCCCTTATCGGTCAGCTTGAGGCGGATCGAGCGGCGATCATGGGCGCAGCGTTCCTGCTCCAGATACTCGAACTCGGTCAGCTTCTTAATGTTGTAGGACACATTGGAGCCGTGGTAATACCCCCGATCCTTCAGATCGCGGATGACCACTTCGGCTTCGCCAATATTATAGAGCAACAGCGCCTGGACGGCGTTGATGTCCTCGACATCCATGCGACGCAGTTCGGTCCGCAGCACGTCAAGAAAATGACGGTGCAAACGTTCCACGAGACGGACGATATTAAAGTAAGATTCAGTCACGTCAGGGATAATATGGGCTTTGCCAGTGACGCGCAATCACAAAACATTTACTTCAGCCCAAGGTAATGGCGGCGCATCCAACCAGCCCGTCAAAGGAAAAATAAAATGCCCTCGTTCGAGTTGACCTCGCTTCTAACCGATCTTCCGGTCGAGGATTTCATCGTCCGATACGGCTATCTGGCAGTTTTCGCAATCATCGGTCTGGAAAGCGCAGGCGTTCCTTTACCGGGCGAAATCACGCTGGTTACAGCCAGCATTATCGCCGGAACCACCGGACATCTGGACATCGCGCTTGTGCTGCTGGCGGCGGTGGCCGGGGCGGTGCTGGGTGACAATGCCGGATATTGGATCGGCCGCGAATTCGGTTTTCGCTTCCTGTACCGCCATGGCGAACGCATCGGCATTGGTCAACGCCAGTTGAAGCTGGGGCAGTATCTGTTTTTGCGCCATGGCGGCAAGGTGGTGTTCTTTGGCCGTCTGTTCGCCCTGCTGCGGGTGCTGGCGGCCCTGCTGGCCGGGGTCAACCGCATGCCATGGGGCCATTTCCTGGCCTGCAACATCGGCGGCGCGCTGATGTGGGCCGCCCTTTACGGCGGCGGGGCCTATCTGCTGGGCGGACAGGTGCGCGCCCTGATCTCCGGCCCTGGCGGCCTGATCACGCTTGGCATCGGCGTGGCGTTGTTTCTGATCGGCGCGCGCTATATTCGCCACCACCAGCGCAAACTGGAAGATTTGGCCGAACAGGCTCTGCCCGGTCCCTTGCAGCCCGAACCGTTGCCCCACCTGCCCCACCATCACGCGAAAAACACGCCGCCCCATGCCAATCCCTGCTCGCCGGAACAGGATCAAGCCAAGCCGTGACAAGGGGCCGGTCTTTGCGATAGGGTCTCGCCCATGGATTTTACCA
>JASLCK010000187.1 GCA_030151865.1 Rhodospirillaceae bacterium
ATGGATGCGCCGCGCTTCCTCGGCAAACTTGTCGCCGACATAATCGCAATTGGCTTCCACATGCTGACGCACGGTTTCCAACATGCGGCGCATCGCCACCAGGGGCGCCTCGGCCTCGGCCGGAAGGGCTGCCGGGGCGGCAGCCGCAACCGGAGCCGATACCGCCGACGCGGCAGCCGGGGCCACCGCCGTCGTCTCGACAATATCGGCGGGACGGCGCTGCTGCCCGGCGCTGGTAATAACGCTGGGCGCCATCAATGCCTTACGCACCCGGACATCGCCACAGAAGGGGCAAGACACCTCGCCCGCCGCGACTTGGCCCTCATAGGCGTCGCTGTTGCGGAACCAGGCTTCGAATTCATGCTCGGCCGAGCAGAGCAGAGAATATTTAATCATGCTGCAACCAGTGGCGATAGGGAGGAGGGCCAATAGCAGACCCCGCCCCCGCCGTCATCCAATCTCTTAAGGCTGAAGAGTATAACGCCGATCATGGCTGAGCGACGGAACTTTTCCGCGTGCCTCGCCCACCAGATCGGTATCGATATCGGCCATGATAAAGCCCGGTTCTTCGCCCGCATCGGCCAGCACCGCGCCCCAGGGGGAAATGATCAGGGCATGACCAAAGGTCTGGCGATTACCCGCATGGTCGCCGCACTGGGCCGGGGCGAACACATAGCAGCCGGTTTCGATGGCGCGCGCGCGCAACAGCACATGCCAGTGCGCCCGCCCGGTGGTGCGGGTAAAGGCAGCGGGAACGGTCAGGAAGTCCGCCCCCTGATGGGCCAGATCGCGAAACAGATGGGGGAAGCGCAGGTCATAGCAAATCGCCAATCCCAGCTTGCCCCAGGGCAGACCGACCGACACGGCCCGTTCGCCCGGCGCAAAGGTGGCGGATTCGCGATAGGCCTCGCCATTGCCCAAATCGACATCGAACATATGGATCTTGTCGTATTGGGCCACTACGTCGCCGCGCGGGTCCAAAACATAAGTGCGGTTGGCGACCCGGCCATCCTCCAGCAGCACCGCCAGCGAGCCGCAATGCAGCCACAGCCGGGTTTCCGCCGCCAGTTCGCGGAATGCCGCCAGGGCTTTGTGGCTGTCTTCCGGCATGGCTTTGGAGACGATATTGTGGCGCCCCCATTCCATCATGCTGACGTTTTCAGGCATCAACACCAGTTCGGCACCAGCGGCGCGGGCGTCGCACACCAACTGCGCCGCAGCCTGGATGTTGGCATCCATGTCGTTACTGGCATTGACCTGAATACAAGCCGCCTTGAACCGCGCCATGATTTAGGCCAGCCCCAACATCGGGTCCAGCTTGCCCGCCCGGTCCAGGGCGTACAGATCATCGCAGCCGCCCACATGCTGGCCGTCGATGAAAATCTGCGGAACGGTACGCTTGCCGCCAGCCCGTTGGATCATGGCATCGCGCAAGGCGTCGTCGGTGGTGATGTTGATTTCGCTATAGCTGACGCCCTTGCGCGACAGCAGGCTTTTGGCCCGGACGCAATAGGGGCAGACATTGGTGGTGTAGATCTCGACTTCGGCCATGATCGGCTCCGGCTTGACTGATTTGTCATGAATATAATTCGCCTCACCGGAAAGGCCAGAGCCAGTTAATGCCCCGCCCCCCGACTTTCCCCCAGAAAGACCTTGGCCAGGGTCAGCACATCGACCCGTTCGGCCCCGGCGGCCTTTAAGATGCGGGCGCATTCGTCGATGGTCGCCCCCGTGGTCAGCACATCGTCGATCAGCACCACTTTTTTGCCGCGCACCTGTTCGGGACGGCTCAGGGCGAAAGCGCCGCGCACATTGCGGCGACGCTCCTTGCGGGTCATGCGGCCCTGCGGGCTGGTGTCGCGTTCGCGCCGCAGCAGCAGCGGATCAACGGATACCCCGGTTTGCCGCGACAACGCCCAAGCCAGCAACGCCGCCTGATTATAACGCCGCCTGAGCAACCGCCAGCGATGCAGCGGTACCGGCAGCAACAGATCGGCGTCGGCCAACAGATCGCGTCCGGCCCGCGCCATCCATCGGGCAAAGGACGGGGCGGCAGCGGTACGGTCGGCATGTTTGAAGCGCAGGATCAGGGCGCGGCTGGTTTCGTCGTAACGAAATACCGCGCGGGCCCGGTCGAAACGGGGCGGATGGGTCAGGCACCGAACACACAGGGCATCCGGCCCCACATCAAACTCGAACGGACTGCCGCAGCAGACGCAGAACGGCGCTTCCAGAAAGCCGATGCGCCCCCAGCAATTGGGGCACAACGCCCCCGGTTCGCTGACCAGCGCGCCACAGCACAAACAGCGGGGCGGCATCAGAAAATCCAGCGCCAGCCGGACCAGCCGCTGGCTTGCGTCCCAAACTGCGCCAAACGTCGCCCCGCCCCGGACCATCATCCCCCCGGCAGAACCAGAACAGCCCGCAACCCGCCCAAGGGGGATGCCTCCAAATGCACCGATCCGCCGTATAGCTCGGCCAGATCACGCACGATGGCCAACCCCAAACCGCTGCCCGGCACGGCTTCGTCCAGGCGTCGGCCACGGGCGAACACTTCTTCCCGCTGGTCCTCGGCCAAACCGGGGCCATCATCATCGATGGTCAGAACCGCCTTGGCGTTTTCGATGCGGGCATTGACCTCGACCCGGCTGGCAGCCCATTTGGCGGCGTTGTCCATCAGATTGCCCAGCATCTCGTCCAGGTCCTGACGCTCGCCATGGAAATAAAGCCCCTCGGCGATCAGCGACTGCACCGACAGATCGCGGCTGTCATGCAGCCGTTCCACCACACGGGCCAGGGACCGGGCGCACAAAGCCAGCTCGCACCGCATCCCCGGCACCGACCGGGCGGCGGCGGCGCGGGCGCGGGCCATATGATAATCGACCTGCCGCTGCATCTTGGCGATCTGCGCCATGATCTGATCGGCCGAAGCCTTGGCCTTGCCGCCGTCTTGCGCCAGTTGATCCACTTCATTGGCGATCACCGCCAATGGGGTCTTCAATCCATGGGCCAGATTGCCCGCCATGACACGGCCGCGCTGCACCACCTCGGCCTGATGATCCAGCAAAGTATTAAGATCATCGACCAGGGGCTGCACCTCGCTGGGAAAGACGCCTTCCAGATGGTTTTCCTGCCCCTCGCGCACCGCCAGCAGACGCCGACGCAAGCCTTTCAGGGGATGTAAACCGACCCACACCTGTAAAGCGGCAGCCGCCACCAGCCCCAAACCCAGCACCAGAAAAGAAATCCCCAAGCGGGCGGCAAACGCCTTGATGGCGGCATCCAGACGCGATGCATCTTCGGCCACCACCACCCGGATATGCCCGGCATAATGGGGCAGCTTGACCAGCCGTTCGACCGCCAGAACGCTTTGACCTTCCGGCCCAACCAGACGATGACGGTGCTGTTCCGCCGGGCCGGGGGTGTCGTCGGGCGCGGTCAGGGTAAAATCCCACAGCGAGCGCGAGCGCAGCAACAGATCGTGCTCGGGCACGTCGATCTGCCAGTAAAGGCCGGAATAGGGACGATCGAACTGCGGATTAAACGGCAGGCGCGAGGCGATGAGATTGCCGTTGGTGCCGACCACCAGCCCCGACATCAGCAAATCCTGATCATCGGTCAAATCGGCATAGAACTCGGTTTCGGCGTAGGTACGAAACAGATGAAACAAAATCACCGCCACCGCCACCAACGTGACGGCGATCCAGATAACCGCGCCCCCCAGCAGGCGCAGACGCAAGGAATGGTGGCGGCTGTTCACATCGGGTCCGTCAAACGTCGTCCATCTGATAGCCAAGTCCGCGAATGGTGCGGATGGCGTCGGGACCGATCTTACGCCTCAATCGTCCGATGAACACCTCGATGGTGTTGGAATCGCGGTCGAAGTCCTGGGCGTAGACATGCTCGGTCAGTTCCAGGCGCGGCACCACCTGCCCCTTATGGTGCATCAGATAGGCCAGAACCTTGAATTCGTGCGAGGTCAGAACCACCGGATCACCGTCCACCGTGACTTTGGCCCCGCGCGTGTCCAGCACCACCCGCCCACAGATGATTTCCGCCGAGGACTGGCCGTTGGCGCGGCGGATCAGGGCGCGCAGACGGGCCTGCAATTCCTCGACCCGGAACGGCTTGGTCAGGTAATCGTCGGCCCCGGCATCAAGACCTTGCACCTTGTCGTGCCAGGAATCGCGTGCCGTCAGCACCAGAACCGGCATGGCGCGGCCCGCCTGACGCCAACGCTTCAGCACGCTGACCCCGTCCATCTTGGGCAAGCCCAAATCCAGCACCACGGCGTCATAAGGTTCGGTATCGCCCAGGAACCAGCCTTCCTCGCCATCGGGGGCCTGATCGACGGCATAATCGGAACGGCGCAAGGCATCGGCCAACTGGTCGGCCAGGGCCAGATCGTCTTCGACCACCAGAATGCGCATGGCTTATTTCCTCCTGGCGGCCAGGATGTCGGAGTCTTGGGCGTTCAGCAATGTCGCTTCGTGGGCGTCGTAACGCAGTTCCACCAGACGGCCATTGTCATCCAACAGCTTCACCTCGTAGTAAAGCTGGCGGCCATGGTCTTCCAATTCCACCTGAATGACCTTGCCGCTGTAATCCCGATCGACTTTTTCCAGGATTTTGTTCAGCGGCACCACGCGGCCCTGGCGCAAAGCGTCGCGGGCGCGGTCCTGGTCGGAATGGCGGTCATGGCTTCGGACAGCGTCGTCCTGGGCCACTTTGGGATCGTAATCATTGATCCATTTATCCTCGCCACGCGCATGATCGCCCGCGCGGACCGCTTGCGCCGACAGACACAACGGTCCCGCCAACAGGCAGGCCACCAACGACCGGAGGGAAAAACGAAGAAAGCGGATCATCGGCAAATCCTGCCCCGATCGTCCTGAACTGTCGATGAACGATTTGTTCAGGCTGCATTCAGATTGACGGTGGCATGCTGCACACAGGTCATGAAGATACGGCCCCCGAACCGTAGCGCCCGTTAAGGGCTCTTGATGATCTGCCGGACCCCATCCGGCCGCGGGGGCGAGACTGACGATCCCCACATCTCCCTCTGTCTCGCCCCCTTACTTCTTTCCCAGATTTACGTGATTGTGCCGCCGCACCCCACCCATTCTGACGCCAGAAGGGGCTAAGACCATTTTCCCAGCCCCTGTTCCCAAACCGTGGGATCGATTATAAATCGCCCATGACATCCGTTCTTCTTGGGTTGCTGACCGCCTTGTGCTGGGGCGGCGCCGATGTTTTCGCCCGCTATACCAGCCGCGCCCTCAGCGCCCAGGGGGCCTTGCTGGGCATGATGACCGTCAGCCTGACCGGGGTCAGCCTGTGGATGGTCGCCTTGGGCGATCCCTGGCCGGGCTGGCCGTCCTGGTGGACGGTGGGATCATCGTCCCTGGCTGCCCTGTCGATGCTGCTGTTTTACGAAGCCATGCGGCGCGGTCCAGTTTCCATGGTGTCGCCCGCCGTCGGGGCTTATCCGGCCTGGACGGTTTTGATCACCATGTTGATGGGGGTGCGCCCCACCTGGGGCATGCTGGGGGCCATGGCCTTGACCATGACCGGGGTCTTGCTGGTTGCCCGTTTCGCCGCCGCCGAACCCGATCCCCACGAAGCGCCCAACCGCCGCACCACCTTGCTGTTGGCCCTGATCGCCAGTGTTTTGTTTGGCGGTTTGGTGCTGATGGGGCAACAGGCGGTGCTGCATGACGGATCGCTGAAAGTCGTATGGTGGGGCCGCGCCACCGGGGCCTTGCTGCTGATCGGGCTGTTGCTGATCGGCCCGCGTCCGGCCCGTCCGCCCCTGCGCCCCTTGCTGGTAGCGGGCATCCAAGGCAGCTTGGATACCACCGGTTTGTTGGTGCTGTTCTCGGCCGGGGCGGGCATCGAAGGGGCATTGGCCAGCGTGTCCAGTTCGGCCTTTGGGGTGGTGACAGTGCTGCTGGCCCGCCTATTTTATAAGGAACGCATCGCCAGCGGACAGGGTTGGGGCATCGCCGCCGTGTTCGCGGGCGTGATCGCCCTGGCCGCCCAAGGATCAGTTCCATGACCGTCACCAAGCCCTTGCCGTCCGATGTCGCCCTGCTGCTGGTCGGGCATGGATCGTCGCGCCTGGACAGCGCCCGCCACGCCACCGACCGGCTGGCCGAGGCTTTACGGGACAGCGGCGAGTTTGCCGAGGTCGCGGTCTGTTTCCTGAAGCAGGACCCCACGCCCTCCCTTGATCTGGTGCGCGCCCAAAGGGTGGTGGTCATTCCCAACTTCGCCGGCGAGGGCGGCTTTACCCGCACCATCATTCCCGATCTGTTGGGACTGTCCGGCCCGATCAGCCAGATCGGCGGGCGGACCATTCATTACACCGCGCCGCTGGGGGCGCATCCCCCCATACCCGCCCTGCTGGCCGAGCGAGCGCTGGATTTATGTCGCCGCCAGGACATCACGCCCGGTCAGGCCAGCCTTTTGCTGATCGGCCATGGCTCCAGCCGTCCGGGGGCGTCGGCCACCACCGAGGCCATTGCTGCGGCCATCGCCGCCCAAACCCCGTTCGGACAGGTCGCGGCGGGATTTCTGGAACAAGCCCCCTTTGCCCGCGACTGGCCCGCCCTGACCCGCTATGACGACGTGATCGCCCTGCCCCTTTTGGTGTCCGACGGCGCCCATGGCACCGCCGACGTCCCCGCCTTGTTCGCCCCGCCCCTGCCCTTGGGCAAGCGGGTGCATCTGCTGGACGGCCCGCCCTTAAATCCCGCCCAATGGGCCGGTCTGGCCCGCGAACTGGCCTTGGCCGCCCTGTCGGTGGTAGCCTTGCCCGACGCAAACCCTTCTTCTTGCGACGACAGGACGCTCCACCGGTGAAATTCGCCATTCTGGTCAATGAAGGCCCCTATCGCCATCAGGCGTCGGAAAGCGCCCTGGCCTTTGCCCGCGCCGTCCTGGCCCAGGGGCACGAACTGTTTCGGGTGTTCTTCTATTTCGATGGGGTCAACAATGCCAACCGGCTGGCGGCACCGCCCGCCGATCAGCACAACCCGATCCGCGACTGGTCCGACTTTGCCGCCGATACCGGGACCGATCTGGTGTTGTGCATCAATGCCGGAATGAAACGCGGCGTGCGCGAAGCCAATCTGGCCCCCGGCTTTCGCATTTCCGGCATGGGCCAGTTGGTCGAAGCGGCGCTGAGCGCCGACCGCCTGATCACCTTTGGAGCCTGACGGCCATGAAGCGCCTGCTGTTCGTCAACCGCAAGCCGCCGTTCGGCACCAGCCATCCCGCCGAACTGATGGAAACCGTCCTGATCGCCGCCGCCTTTGACCAGGAAGTCCATCTGGCCTTTCTCGACGACGGAGTCTTCCAACTGCTGCGCGGCCAGGGCGACAGCGTAGCCGGACGCCCCCCCCTGACCGGCTGTCTGGCCGAATGGGAAGATTACGACATCGACCAGATTTGGGTTGAACGTCAATCGCTGGAAGAACGCGGCCTTGCCGCCGACGATCTGGCTTTTGACGCCACCGTGATCGACCGAACCGAAATGGCCGATCTGCTGACCCGCATGGATATGGTGTTCAGCGCATGACCCCGCTTCACATCGTCAACAAATCGCCCTTCGACAACCGCGCCTTGGCCGATTGTCTGGCTCGCCTGACCGATGGCGCGGCCTTGCTGCTGATCGAGGATGGGGTTTTCGGGGCCTTGGCCGCCTTGTCCCTGCCCGGCCTGACCGATTTGGCCCATCAGGGGCGACTTTACGCCCTGACCCCCGATCTGTCGGCCCGTGGCCTGACGGCGGAGCGCCTGTTGCAAGGACTGCGTCAGGTGGATTATCCGGGCTTTGTCGATCTGACCGTCGCCCACAGCCCTGTACAGTCCTGGTTTTAGGAGAAAGCCCTAGAGGGTTTTCTGTTCTGACTTCGTCTGAACAGAAAACGCGACAAGCCCGAGCGGCGCTTGAGCCTGGCTGGCACCGGAGGTGCCGCCGCCAGAGGCATTGACGAGAGTTGTTTCCGTTTGAACGGAAACAACTCTAATCAGCCTGATCCTCGGGCAGTTCGGCCATGGGGTGGCTGGTCCAATGCAGCCCCGCTTCCTCGACCAGCGTGCGCAAAGGAATATCGAGAATGCGCGCCTCGGTCTCGGCGGCTTTGGCAACCCGCTCGGCGATACGGCGCATCCAGGGGGCGGGATCATCCTCGACGGCGGCATGGACCAGCCCCAATTCCAGCGCATGGGCGATATCGGCCAGACTGGCGCTTTCCAGATCGCGCCCCAGCAAGAAACGCCCGTTGGCTGTCACCACCACAAACCGGGCGTCGCGCAGCTTTTCCAGCACAGCCAGAAAATCGGGCTCGCCTTCCCCCACCGCATCCAGCAATTGCAGGCGGCTGCGGCCCTTGGCCTGATGGCGCACATCGTCTTGCAGGCTGGTGAGAATCGACAAAGCAATGTTCAGGCGGCGATGGGGTGGCAGCGGCCCCCCCCGGTCAAAACGCGACAGCCGCCATTCCGGCAAAGCCGCCGTCAGTTCCGCCCCGAACAGCACCACCACCCACGACAGATACATCCAGAACAGAAAAATCGGCACCGCCGCCACCGCGCCGTAAATGCTCTGATAGGCATGAACCTGGCCGACATAAAGGCCGAACCCCCAACGCAGGGCGGCAAAGGCCAGCGCCGCCGCGACGCCGCCGATCACTCCATCCCAGGGGCGGACCCGGCGGTTGGGCACGGCGATGTAAAGCAGGGCGAAGGCCACCGCCAACAGGCTGTTGGGCAAGGCCCCGGTGATCGAGCGCACGAACCCCGACACCCCCAACCGTCCTGCCCAATCCCCCATGGAAAAGAACCAGGCCGACAGCGACAGACTGGCCCCCACCAGCATCGGCCCCAAGGTCAGGGCCGTCCAATAGACCAGCAGACGCGATACCGCCGAACGGGCCGTGGCAACCCGGAAGATGGCGTTCAGCGACGTTTCCACCGTCACCAGCACCATCACCGCCGACACCGCCAACCCGACGATGCCCGCCGTGGTCAGCTTGCCCGCATTGGCGACAAAGCCGGTGACATAGCCCCGCACCTGCTCGCCTACCTGGGGCACCAGATTGTGGAACAGCCAAACCTGCACCGTATCGCGCACGGCGTTGAAAGCGGGAAACGCGGCCAGCATGGCCAGACCGATGGCCAGCAAGGGCACCAGCGACAGAAGCGAGCTGTAGCTGAGCGACGACGCCATGTTGAGCGCGCTGTCGCGGCGAAAGCGTTGCGCCACATACAAAACCAGACTGGCCCAACGCCGCAGCGAAGAAAGAATGCTGTGCATGTCTTTGGTGCGCCCCTTCAAGGTCCGGCCATCACATTAAGGACATCGGTCCGGTCAATCCCGGTTTCTTTTTAGCATATCCCCCATGCAGCGCAGCAATTTGCGGCACGGGCGCTTTGACCAAGACGGCCTTTCGTGTAGGATGCCCGCGCTTTGCCGCAAAATCGGCAAAATATTCATTAAGGTCGGAGAGGGACTGAATGACCGTTGCTACGGGATTGATGGCCGGTAAGAAGGGCCTGGTTATGGGCGTCGCCAACGACCGCTCGATCGCTTGGGCCATTGCTAAAGCCGCCCATGAACAAGGTGCGGAACTGGCCTTCACCTTCCAGGGCGAGGCTTTGGAAAAGCGCGTCCGTCCGCTGGCCGACAGCATCGGCAGCGATCTGGTGCTGCAATGCGACGTGTCGAGCGAAGAAAGCATCGACAGCGTGTTCGACACCCTGAAGGAAAAGTGGGGCAAGCTGGACTTCGTGGTCCATGCCATCGGCTATTCGGACAAGACCGAACTGACCGGACGCTATGTCGACAGCACCACTCTGCCGAACTTCCTGAACACCATGCACATCTCGGTGTTCTCGTTCACCTCGGTGGCGCGCCGCGCCCAGGCGATGATGCCCGACGGCGGCAGCCTGCTGACCCTGACTTATTACGGCGCCGAACGCGTCATGCCGCACTACAACGTGATGGGCGTGGCCAAGTCGGCGCTGGAAGCCAGCGTGCGTTATCTGGCGATGGATCTGGGCAGCCAGAACATCCGCGTCAATTCGCTGTCGGCGGGTCCGATCAAGACCCTGGCCGCTTCGGGCATCGGCGATTTCCGCTATATCCTGAAGTGGAACCAGTACAACTCGCCGCTCAAGCGCAATGTCACCTTGGAAGACATCGCCGGTTCGGGCCTGTATCTGCTGTCCGACCTGTCGTCGGGCGTGTCGGGCGAAAACCATCATGTGGACTGCGGCTATCACGTGGTCGGCATGAAGGCGGTGGACGCTCCCGACATTTCGGTGGCGTAAAATCACATGTCGGGCAACGCTTTCGGCACTCTGCTGCGCTTCACCACCTTTGGCGAAAGCCATGGTCCGGCCATCGGCTGTGTGATCGACGGCGTTCCGCCCCGCATTTCTTTAAGCGAAGCCGACATCCAGCCCTGGCTGGACCGGCGCAAGCCGGGCACGTCCCGCTTCACGACCCAGCGCCGTGAAGCGGACGAAGTCCGCATCCTGTCGGGCGTGTTCGAAGGCCAGACCACCGGCACGCCCATCGGATTGCTGATCGAAAATACTGACCAGCGGTCCAAGGATTATGGCGAGATCGCCAACCAGTTCCGCCCCGGCCATGCCGACTATACCTATCAGGCCAAGTACGGCATCCGCGATTATCGCGGCGGCGGGCGGTCCTCGGCGCGTGAAACCGCCATGCGCGTTGCCGCCGGTGCGGTGGCCCGCAAGGTCTTGGACCATTTGCTTCCCGGTTTTTCCATCCGCGCCGCCATGGTGCAGATGGGGCCGCGCGCCATCGACCGCGATCACTGGAACTGGGACACCTGCGAAACCAACCCCTTCTGGTGCCCCGACGCCCAGACCGCCCAAATGTGGGAAGATGATCTGGACGCCATCCGCAAAGCCGGTTCATCCATCGGCGGCGTGGTGGAAGTGGTGGCCGAAGGGATTCCCGTCGGCCTGGGCGCGCCTGTCTATGACAAACTGGATGCCGACATCGCCAAGGCGCTGATGAGCATCAACGCCGTCAAGGGCGTGGAAATCGGCGACGGCTTCGCCGCCGCCGCCCTGAGCGGCGAACAGAACGCCGACGAAATGCGTCTGGGCAACGACGGCAAGCCGCTGTTCCTGTCCAATCACGCGGGCGGCATTCTGGGCGGCATCTCGTCGGGGCAACCGATCATCGCCCGTATGGCGGTCAAGCCCACCAGCTCGATCCTGACGCCCAAGCAGAGCCTGGACCGCTTCGGCCACGAGGTCGAGGTGATGACTAAGGGCCGTCACGATCCTTGCGTCGCCATCCGCGCCGTGCCGGTGGCCGAAGCCATGATGGCCCTGACCATCGCCGACCACCTGCTGCGCCATCGCGCGCAGTGCGGGCTGTAAACTCACCCTCTCCGGCTTGCGGCAAAAAATCGGGGTGAGGGTGTCTGCACACACCCCACCCCGCACTCTTACTTCTTAGCAGCAGCCCCGGCTTCGGCCTTCAGCTTGTCGCGATCGCCTTTTTGGGCGGTGCGCAGTTTATCGCGTTCCGCCTTTTGGGTTGCCTTCAGCTTATCGCGCTCGGCCTTTTGCGACAGTTTCAGCTTGTCGCGCTGGTCCTTTTGCGACGCCTTCAAGCTGTCGCGCTTTTGCACATAAGCCGCATGGGCCGCGTCGGGCACCGCTTTGGCGGCCAGCACCGGACTGGACGCCAGAATCAGGGCCATCCCGGCGGCGGTCAAAATGCGCTTCATCCATACCCCCTTGATCAAATCTCTAAACAATTGCCATCAATTCGGCATGTTTGACGCCGAACTGCCCGCAACGCTAGCATAGGTCCGCTGTCCCGCAAGCCTTATCGACAACCCAACCGGGTCTTGACCGCTTTTTTCGTGCGGTCTTTTGCGGTCGATAAAGCAGTTGCCCCTAGCCAAGAACGCAAAATTCTTGCAAACTCCGACCCATAAAAGACGTGATCAAACGTCAGATGGGGTTTAAAGGAAATATTCGAACATGACGAACGCGTACGATCTCGCTTATCAACGTTCGCTGAAGGATCCCGTCGGCTTCTGGGGAGACGCCGCCAAGGATATTCACTGGTACAAGACCTGGGACAAGGTGCTGGACGACAGCAAGGCCCCGTTCTATCGCTGGTTCACCGGCGGCGTGGTCAACACCTGCTTTAATGCGGTGGACCGCCATGTCGAAAATGGCCGCGCCGATCAGGCCGCGATCATCTACGACAGCCCCGTGACCAACACGGTCCGCACCATCACGTACCGCGAACTGCAAGATCAGGTTGCCCGTTTGGCCGGCGTTCTGGCCGGTTTGGGTGTCACCAAGGGCGACCGCGTCATCGTCTATATGCCGATGATCCCCGAAGCCGCCATCGCCATGTTGGCCTGCGCCCGCCTGGGTGCAGTGCATTCGGTGGTGTTCGGCGGGTTTGCCGCCAACGAACTGGCGACCCGCATTCAAGACAGCCAGCCGAAGGTCATCCTGTCGGCATCGTGCGGCATCGAAGTGCAGAAGGTCATTCCTTATAAGCCGCTGCTGGATGCCGCCATCGACCTGTCGAGCCACAAGCCCAACTACACCGTTGTTTATCAGCGCCCGCAGGCCGTGGCCGAGATGAAGTCGGGCCGCGACATCGACTGGACCGACGCCGTCGCCAAGGCGACCGCGCATGATTGCGTGCCGGTGGCCGCGACCGATCCGCTCTACATTCTCTACACCTCGGGCACCACGGGTCAGCCCAAGGGCGTTGTCCGCGACAACGGCGGCCATATGGTGGCGCTGAAGTGGACGATGAAGAACATCTATAACGTCGATCCCGGCGAAGTGTATTGGGCCGCGTCGGACGTAGGTTGGGTGGTCGGCCACTCCTACATCGTCTATGCCCCCCTGCTGCACGGCTGCACCACCGTGTTCTATGAAGGCAAGCCGGTCGGCACCCCCGATGCGGGCGCGTTCTGGCGCATGATCTCGCAGCACAACATCAAGACCCTGTTCACCGCCCCCACCGCGTTCCGCGCCATCAAGCGCGACGACCCAGAAGGCGAGGAACTGAAGAAGTACGATATTTCGTGCCTGCGCACCTTGTTCCTGGCGGGCGAACGCTCCGACCCCGACACCCTGAAATGGGCGGAAGATAAGGTTAAGGTGCCGGTGATCGATCACTGGTGGCAGACCGAAACCGGCTGGGCCATCGCCGCCAACTGCATGGGCCTGCACGCCTTCCCGGTCAAGCATGGTTCGCCCACCAAGGCAGCCCCCGGCTGGGATGTCCAGGTCCTGGACGAAGGCCATCATCAGTGCAAGCCCGGCCAGGTCGGTGCGCTGGTGGTCAAGCTGCCGCTGCCGCCCGGCACCCTGCCGACCCTGTGGAACGCCGACCAACGTTTCGTCGACAGCTATCTGTACGAATTCCCCGGCTACTACAAGACCGCCGATGCGGGCTTCATCGACGAAGACGGCTATGTCTATGTCATGAGCCGCACTGACGACATCATCAACGTGGCCGGTCACCGCCTGTCCACCGGCGGCATGGAAGAAGTGCTGGCCAGCCACCCCGACGTTGCCGAATGCGCCGTCATCGGCGTGCACGACACCATGAAGGGTCAGCTGCCGCTGGGCTTCCTGGTGCTGAAGGCGGGTGTGACCAAGTCGAACGAACAGATCCTGAAGGAAGTGGTTCAGTTGGTCCGCGAAAAGATCGGCCCCGTCGCCGCCTTTAAGACCGCCACCATCGTCAAACGTCTGCCCAAGACCCGGTCCGGCAAGATCCTGCGCGGCACCATGCAGAAGATCGCCGACCGCGAAGACTACAAGATGCCGGCCACCATCGACGATCCTTCCATCCTGGAAGAAATCGAAGAGGATTTGACCGCCATCGGCTACGCCAAGGCCCGCCCGGCTTCGGAAGAAGCGTAAGGCCAGATCAGCCTGCTGAAAGTAAGAAAGCCGTCCCGCGAAAGTGGGACGGCTTAGTTTTTAAAGGCCGCCACATTTTAAAGACTGCTATCGCTGGACTTACACGTCCTGGCTGTCGTCGTAGCTGCCGCCGTCATCGAACGGGGCGTCATAGGACGCATCCTGATAGCCATCGGGTGACGCCGCGTTCGGGTCGAAGCTGGCATCCTGAGAATTGGCATCCTGAGACTGGCCGCTGGCGCTGTCGCCGTAGAAATTCTCGGTGATGTTGTTGGTGACGTTCTCCACCACCTCGCCGGGCTGACCGCCCCAGGGGGACGACATGCCGCCCATCCCGTGTGCACCGCTGAACAGACTGGAAATGCCCTGGGCGATCAAAGCGCCGCCCGCTACGCCTGCCGCCATGGTGGCCGCATTGCGCAGGAAGCCGCCGCCGCCAAAACCACCGCCGCCGAAGCCACCACCAAATCCGCCGCCATAAGGCTGCGGCTGGGGGGCATAGCCCGGCTGGGCGTAAGGCTGAGGCTGCCCATAACCCGGCTGCGGATATCCCTGTTGCGGACGTCCGCCCGCCATCGGCTGAGGGGCGGAAGCATAAGCGGCCTGAGGGGCGGGCTGAGGCTGCGGGGCCGGATTGCCCCACGGACTGGGACCGCTCAAAAAGCCGCTGCCGGATGAAGCCCCGCCCGACGGGGCACCACTACGGCGCGCCGCATCCAGATCGGACTGAAGCTTGGTGATGGTCTGCTGGGCTTGGCCCAACCCCATTTCCTGCACGATCACGGCCTGAACCAACCCATACAGGGCATCGGGCTGACGCGCCGCCAGATCGCGGATCAACGCATCGGCCTCGGCGTCCTTTTGACCGACGCCGGCACGGGCCAAACGATCAAACACGCCTTGGATCAGGTCTTTCTCTTGCTGGTTCATCTTCGTCCCCGTTGAAGGATCGTCCGGGCGGCTTTCATAAGCCCGCCCTTGTTGGACCGTGGATAGATTTAACCAGCGATCATGGCGAATCAAGGGCGATGCATTCCATCGGCATATCCGTCTTTCCGCCTTCCGAGCAAGGCCGTCACCATGAGATCAGCTAAGAGTCGCAATACTTCATTCAAACAGAAAAATTGGATTCTGAATGCTATAGTAGGTCCAGAAGCAAAAAACAGAGTACACATCGTATCAGGGGAGGTTACATAATGTCTTTTTTCAAGAAACACTCCGAGCAGTCCCCCGCTGAAATAGCCGAGGTCCTTGATCTCCTCAACCGATATGCCGGGGTGGGTCTTTGGGATGCTGAACTGGTCGAAGGTAATCCTGCCCATCCCCGCAGCCACTGGCGCTGGTCGCCGGAATTTCGTCGTCTGGTGGGCTTCTCTTCTGAAAATGAATTCCCCAACACCATGACCGCCTGGAGCGATCGCCTGCATCCGGACGATGTCGAGCCCACCTTTGCCGCCTTTGGGGCTTGTCTGGCCGACACCACCGGCCGTCTGGGCTATGAGGTGCAGTATCGCCTGAAAACCAAAAGTGGCGAATATCGCTGGTTTCGCGCCATCGGCGGCGTTGCCCGCGATTCCCACGGCCGCGCCATGCGCGCCTGCGGCTCGCTGATTGATATCAACGA
>JASLCK010000211.1 GCA_030151865.1 Rhodospirillaceae bacterium
GGTCGCCGAGCATCCCGACAAAGGCTTGCCGTTCCTGCAGCAGCTTTATCGCGAGTGGGGCTTCTTCCGCTCGCTGCTGTCGAACATGGACATGGTGCTGGCCAAGAGCAATCTGGCCATCGCGTCGCGCTATGCCGAACTGGTCAGCGATGTGGCGTTGCGCGACGCCATCTTTGGCCGCATCCGTCAGGAATGGGACTTGACCCGGCGTCATCTGTTGGCGATTACCCAGCAAGATGATCTGTTGGGCGGTAATCCCTGGTTGGCCCGCTCGATCCGCAACCGTTTTCCCTATATGGATCCGCTGAACCATCTGCAAATGGAACTGCTGCGCCGTCACCGCGCTGGAGATACCGACGAACGGGTGCCGCGCGGCATTCATTTGTCCATCAACGGTCTGGCGGCGGGGCTGCGCAACAGCGGCTAGGGATTTCGGCAAACGCCTTCTTTCAGGGGTATTTTTTGATGCAATGGATTTCGGCCCTGGCGGTGGTGGCGACCATCGCCGGGACGCTGGCTTCGGCACTGGCAGGGTGGGAATGGGCCAAGCTGGCCGGGTCGCTGTGCGTCTTGGTCTATGTGCTGCTGGAAGCGCGCTTCGTGATCCGGGGCGGCTGGCTGATGCTGGCGTCCTGTTCGGCCATCTCGCTGCTGGCGTTGTGGCGGTTGCCCAATGGTGGCGACGTGCTGTTAAAGGCGCTGGGTGACGGCTCTTACATCATTGCCCTGTTCGCCGCGCTCAGCCTGTTGCGCGATGCCTCGGAAAGTTCGCCCCTGGTGCTGCAATGCGGGCAATTGATGGTGCGCCAGCCGCCGGGGCGGCGCTATCAGGTGCTGTCCTGGGGGACCCATATTCTGTCGCTGGTGCTGAATTTCGGCATCCTGCCGCTGCTGGGCGGCATGGTGATGAAGGGCAACACCCTGGATGCGGCGGGGGGCGACGCCCGTGTTGCCGAAATCCGTAAACAGCGCATGCTGACGGCCATTCTGCGCGGCTATGCCATGATGACGGTGTGGTCGCCGCTGTCGGTGTCGTTTGCTGTTACCCAGCATGCGGTAACCGGCTTGCCCTGGTGGCATTTGCTGCCGTTGCAGGTTGTCCTGACGGTGATCTTCATGTGGTTGGGCTGGCTGATGGATCGTCGGGCCTTTCCGCCCTCGGCCCGCTCCGTGCTGCGGTCTTTGACGGATGAACCGCCCCCCAGTTGGTCGCCCGCCATTCGCCTGACCCTGCTGGTGGCGGTGGTGGTGGCGGCATCCTTGGCCTTGGCCGCGCTGCAAGGTCAGCGCCCGGTGATCGGGGCCATGCAGGTGGTGCCGGTGGCCGCCGTGCTGTGGTTGACGGTGCAGCATCTGGAATTGGGGATGGGCGGTGCGCTGGTGACGGCGCTGCGCCGTTTCGCAGTGCGTCTGTCCATCAGCATGCCGGGCTTCCGCAACGAATTCGTGATGCTGGGTGGGGCGATGTATTTCGGCACCGTGCTGGCGGCGTTCGTCTCGCCCGAGGCAGTGGCGGGCCTGATTTCCCGTCTGTCGCTGCCGACCCCGCTGCTGACGGTGCTGCTGGCCTGGGCCATGCTGTTGTTGGCCCGATACGGTATCTCCCAAATCGTCACCGTGACCCTGTTGGGCGGGGCTTTGGCCAATCTGTCCCACATGGGCATCAATCCGCTGGTGCTGGCCAGCGGGTTGATGGGGGCCTGGGCCTTGTCGGCCTGCACCACGCCGGTTGGCGCGGCGGCCCTGACGATGGCCCGTATCGGCGAAGTGACGGTGCAAACCGTGTCGCGCGATTGGAACGGCAAGTTCTCGTTCGTCGGGGCGGGGGTGCTGGCGTTGTGGATGCTGGTGCTGGGCTTGCTGGTCTGACCGGCTTTTGTTCTGACCGGCTTTTCAGGCTGGGCTGGGGGCGCGATGGGGTTTGCCAGTCGGGGCTGTGCCCGCTTGTTGCGCCGTCGGTTCGACCAAGGCCCATTTCGGGCAGGCGTAATAATCGATTTGTGCCTGCGTGGCGGGATAACGGCCGCAGGGAAAATACCGCCAGAACGGGCTGTCATAACTGGCGCACAGATGGGTCTGCGGATCAAAGGACGGGCAGGCGATCACCGTGCAGCAGCGCCCGCAATCGCCGCAGCTTTTCGATCCATGCGCCCAATCCTGACGGACCGCGACAATGCCGCGGTCAGGGCCGGATAGGGGCGGGCCGATCCAATCGGACCACGAAGTAAAGGCCGTCATGCCGCGATATTCGGCCTCTCCCGTCAGTTTGAGGAACAGCCGCCAGGCCTGGAAGGTCAGGCGCGGGAAACTGCGCAGGTGTCGCCAAAACCGCCAGTCGCGGTACAGCATCCAACTGTAGAGCGGCCCCAGCAGAAAAGCCGACAGGCTGGCCGTCAGCATCGACAAGACCGTCAGAAGCGCAATCAGAACCCTGACCAGAAACCATTGGGAACGCTGAAACACCACGGTGGTCATCCTTTTGATATGGTAATCGGTGGCGTTAAGACCACAAAGCCCACAGGCCGGTTAAGCCAGCCCAGTTTCCTAGTAGAAAATGAGATAATGATACCCCGGCCAGATTTCTCCGCCACAGAAATAAGCTGCCCCAGATCAGTCCGCTGACCAGACTGACGACGGAAAGGGCGGGGTTCAGGTGCAGATGCAGCATGGAAAACACCAGCGAGGCGATGATCACCGCCGCCACACCGGGACGCCGTCCCGGCAGCAACCGTTCGATGGCGGTTTGGAAGACGCCGCGGGCGATCCATTCCTGCATGGGGGCGACCAACAGGTAAAAGCCATAGGTCCAATCGACAGCCCGCCAGTCCAGGAGGGGGGAGCCTGCGGGCGGCGGCCAGTATGTGTGCCGGGCCCAGACCATGACCGCCATCAGCGGCAGGCTGACGGCCAGGCCCATCAACAGCGATGGCCCCAAATGATGGCGGGTGATGCCCATATCGCCCAATCCCAGCCCGCACCGCCGGGCCAAGGTAACCAGCACCGCCAGCGCGCTTGCTTCCATCACGCGGGAAAACCAGAACCGTACCGGACTGTCGGGCGGCAAGGCCAATCCATGCAACACCAGCCCATTGATCAGGGCGTAGCCGCTTAGCATCAGCATCATGGCGACAAACAGAAAGGCCAGGGCGCGATACCGGCGGTCGGCGGTTTCCAAGGCCCGGTAGTGATCTTGCAGGCGTTGGTGACTGCGCGACAACTGGCCGTAAAGCTTGCGGGCAAACAGCGAGGCCAAGGCCGGATCATCGCGCAAATACCGCTCATAGGCGCTTTTGCCGATGCGCCAGACCCGCACCGGCGTTGCGGCGCGGGCACTGGCGGCGCGCGGCTGTCCGCTGGTCAGGGCCAGTTCCCCCAACAGCATGCCGGGGCCGCTGGCTCCCAGGATTTCTTCGGTTCCATCGGGTTTTTGGCGAAAGACGATGATCTCGCCGCTTTCCACCAGCAAGGCATGATCGCCCGCCTCGCCCTGGCGCAACAACAGCGCGCCGGGCTGAAAGACCAG
The DNA here is from genome assembly GCA_030151865.1 of Rhodospirillaceae bacterium. Classification (GTDB taxonomy): domain Bacteria; phylum Pseudomonadota; class Alphaproteobacteria; order Rhodospirillales; family Magnetospirillaceae; genus JASLCK01. The sequence continues at coordinate 3,524 of JASLCK010000211.1, forward strand.
CGACGGCGCATCCGCCGCCAGTCCCGCCACACTTGGCGGGGGCTGATCCAGTCCGGCGTCGTGCAACAGGGCGCGGACAAAGGCACTGGCGTCATCCGGGCGCTGTTCGACGCGGGGCAAACTCAGGACGGTCACGGCGGTTCCAACGCTCCCCTATGGTCCGGTCCCGGATAGTAAGGGGCTTGAGGGCGGATGCGCAGGACTGTTCACCCAGGATCAACCGAAGTTGACATGTTCGGCAGGGAAAAGTTCTGGCAGGAAAAAGGGTTATTTTTTGCCTTCCCTCTTTTTCCGGGGCGTTGCGGCTTTATCTTTTTGAACGCGGCCCCCTGCTGTGGCTATGCTGCCGCTTCCATTGGTAAGAAAGACCGGTTTTCCCATGTCGCAGTCGCCTGAAAACATCCGTACCGCCCCGTCCTGGCTGAAGCCTGCTGTCGATTACGGGCCGTTGGTGGTGTTTCTGCTGACCTATCAGTTGGCCGGTCTGCTGCCCGCCACCGCCGCACTGATGGCCGCCACCCTGGTGGCGTTGCTGTTGTCGTGGCTGGTGGCCCGCAAGGTGGCTTTGGTGGCCTTGGTTACGGCGGTTCTGGTGGGCGTGTTCGGCGGGCTGACCCTGTGGCTGAACGACGATAGCTTCATCAAGATGAAGCCGACCATCATCTATGTTCTGTTCGCCGCCGCCTTGGGGGCTGGCGTGGTGCTGCGCAAGCCTTTCCTGAAGTCCGTGCTGGGCGAGGCGCTGCAACTGGACGATGACGGCTGGCGCAAACTGACGCTGCGCTTTGCTTTGTTCTTTCTGGCCATGGCGATTGCCAATGAGGTGGTGCGTCATGCCTTGACCACCGATCAGTGGGTGCTGTGGAAGTTCCCCGGCAGTCTGTTCATCACCTTCGGCTTCATGATGACCCAGGCGTCGCTGATCAAGCGTCACCGTCCGGTTGAACAGCCGCAGGACGATCCCGCCGCGCCCCAGTCTTAAGACGCAGGGATCTTAAGTCGAAAGTTTCAACTTTGCGGCACCTGCGAGAAGATTGCGTTGCAGGCAAGCGGTTTTTTCGAAGAAAGTTATAAAAAACATAAGGCTAAGCCCCAGGTTGCGCGGGACAATCCAAGGTTCTCTTGCTAGGATTCTGGTACTAAAAAAAGAACCACAAGGAGGATCCCCGAAATGTCGCGCCCCGACGGTCATAACCCCTACGAAACCGGCTTGCCGCAGAATCCGGCGAATTTTGTCGCGCTGACCCCGCTGACATTCCTGGAACGCTCGGCCTTCATTTATCCGGATCATCTGGCCGTGGTGTATCACGGCGTGCGCCGCACCTGGGCCGAGACCTTCGCCCGTTGCCGCCGTCTGGCCTCGGCGCTGCAAAAGCGCGGCATCAAGCGCGGCGATACTGTCGCGGTGATGGCCACCAACACCCCCGAACTGTTCGAAGCCCATTTCGGCATTCCCATGCTGGGCGCGGTGTTGAACGCCATCAACACCCGCTTGGACGCTGCCAGCATCAAGTTCATCTTGGAACATGCCGAAGCCAAGGTGCTGATCACTGACCGCGAATTTTCCAAGGTGGTGGCCCCGGCCGTCGCCGCCATGGACGATAAGCCCCTGGTCATCGATATCGACGATCCCAATTATGACGGCGGCGAACTGGTCGGCCAGTTGGACTACGAAGCCTTTTTGGCCGAGGGCGATCCCGAATTTGTCTGGGAAAATCCGGCTGACGAGTGGGAAGCCATCGCGCTGAACTATACCTCGGGCACCACCGGCAACCCCAA
>JASLCK010000218.1 GCA_030151865.1 Rhodospirillaceae bacterium
TCCCAGCAGCCGCGCACGGCGATGAGGGCAAGCCCGAGCGGCGCTTGAGCCTGGCTGGCACCGGAGGCATTAACGAGAATTGTTTCCGTTTGAATGGAAACAATTCTGGGCGGATCAGCCGCGCAGGATTTCGTTAAAGGCGCGCACGGCGGCGGCGGGGCCTTCCGGGTGGTTCCAGACACCGCCGCTGACCGCCAGAAAGTCGGCCCCGGCCTCGACCAGCGGACGGGCGTTGCCGGTGGTGATGCCGCCGATGGCGACGCACGGCACTTCCATCAGTTCTGACCACCATTTCAGCAGATCGGGCTCGGCGAAAGTGGGCGGTTCCTTGGTTTCGGTGGGATAGAACGCGCCAAAGGCGACGTAATCGGCCCCGGCTTCCCCGGCTTCCATGGCCAGATGGCGGGAATCGTGGCAGGTGACGCCGACGATGCCGTCCTTGCCGATGGCGGCGCGGGCCTGGGCATAGGTGCCGTCTTCCTGGCCGATATGCACGCCGTCGCAGCCGGTTTCAAATGCCAGATCGGGACGGTCGTTCAGCAGGAAGGCGACGTTGCGGCGCTGGGCTTCCGGACGGATGAAGTCGATGGCCCGGCACAGGCTGTCATCGTCCAAGCCCTTCAGGCGCAACTGCACGCAAGCGATATCGCCCGCATCCAAGGTGGCGGCCAACAGCTTGGCGAACGCCGGAGCATCGTCGATGCGCGGCGGGGTGATCAGGTAAAGGCGACAGTCGCTAATTTCTCGGCCCTCGGGCAAGGCGGGACGGTCCCGCGCTGAATATCATGGGCCGGACCATACATGATTGCCCCGATGGGGGGAAAGGGGCTTTGCGCTCAGCCCTCCACCCACATACGCGCCGCCGCCAACGGGTCGCGGGGCTGTGACAGGTCCAGGGCATCGCGGGGGGGATCAGCGGACAGTTCTCCGCCCATTTGCCGGGTAATGTCGGATATGCGGGACCAGGACGGACAGTCGGGCAACAGGGTCAGGCGGCGCAAGCCAATGCGCAGCGCCGCCATGGCCAGGCCGGGGGCCCGCCCACAATCCAGGAAGCCTTCCAGGATTTGAGCGTCGGGATGGTCGGACCGCACGGCTTGCAGCAAGGCCAGCCACCCTTCGGCCCCCAAAGTGGCGGCGGCGTTGGCGGCGGAATGCAGCAATAAGGCGCGCCCGGCTTCGGCCCCGGCTTGGGCGGCGGCTTTGGCCTGGGGCAAGGTGTGGACGATAAAAGCGGCGGGCGGCATCAACATGGCGTCACCTTAAACCGCTTCCGGCTTCGATGAAACCCGCCCTTAATTCCCCCTTGGACCGCTTTCGGTTCAAGGGGGAGGGCCGCTACGCCGCCGAACTGCGGATCGAATCGAGGAAGTTTCTGACCTCGCCGCGCAGGCTTTCCGCCTGTCGGGCCAATTGCTCGGCCGAGGTCAGAACGTAACGTGCCGAATCTCCGGCCTGGCTGACCGCCGAAGCCACTTCGGTGATGGTGTTGTGGACGTGGGTACTGCCGGTGGCCGCTTGGGATACCCCACGCGAAATCTCGCTGGTGGCGGCGCTTTGCTCTTCGACCGCAGCGGCGATGGCGGTGGAAACCTGATCAATCTGGCCGATGACGCCGCAAATCTGTTCGATCGACTGTACTGCCTGACCGGTAGCGCTTTGCAGCGCTTCGACTTGCTGGGTGATGTCGGTGGTGGCGCGGCTGGTCTGCGCGGCCAGCCCTTTGACTTCGTTGGCGACGACCGTGAAACCCTTGCCCATTTCGCCGACGCGGGCGGCTTCGATGGTGGCGTTCAGCGCCAGCATGCGGGTTTGCCCGGCGATGGTGGACACCATGCCGACCACGCGGTTGATTTCCTGGGCGACCTGGGCCAATTGCCCGACGGTGGTGGACGCCGAACTGGCGCCGCTGACGGCCGAGGTCGAGATGTCGCGCGACAAGGTGATCTGTCGGTTGATTTCGTTGATCGAGCTGGCCAATTGCTCGGCGGCGGCGGCCACGGTCTGGACATTGGCTGATGTGGAATGGGCGTTGGCCGCCACATCGGCGGCCTTGTGATTGGTGTTGTCGCTGATTTCGTTCAGGGCACCCGCGACGCCGTGCAGTTCGGATGCCGCCGAGGCGACGATATCGACCATCCCCTTGACCACGCTTTCAAAATGATCGGCATGGCTGTTTAGTTTCTTTTGGGCGGTTTCTTTGCTGGCATCGATATAGACCGACACCGCCAAATCCATGTCCAGGAATGATGCGCGGTTAAGCGCCGTCAGATATTTCTTCAGCTTATCGGGGGTGCGGGCAAAGCGGTCGATCAGGATGTCTTGCAGGCGGCTTAACACCATGCAATAGCCCGCCAGATACCAGCGCGGTTCCAGGCCGATCTGTTCGTGCATCTTGCCAACCATGGAGACGCGCTGGAAATAGGCGTCGTCAAAACGCCCCGAAAACAGATAGTCGATCCAGTGGCTGCGCTGCGCGCTTGCCGCACGGTCGGTGCCGGATTTGAACTTTGCCGCCAGTTCAGGATAGCTGCGAATATGGGCATAGAACTCTTTCATCACCCCATCGAGTTCCCGCTCAATGATGGGACGGAGTTCTTGCAGAAGAGCGCGCGTTTCCTGATCGATTTTCAGGAAGGATAAGCGGTCGTTCGGGCTGTGCATGGCCGGTATCCTCGAAGATGTTCTGCTGTCGGTATCTCCCAAAATAGAGAATGGAAAAATTTTATACAAAGGTTCAGTAGTTTGAGGTTTTTCGGCTACCTACACATAAGGTTGGTTTGTAACGGATTTTGGCTAGACTTAAGTTTGGTCTTTTGTAATTTTTTATATATTCAATTATTGAAATTAAATATCCATGTCTAATTTTTCACATAAAAAAGGCCCGCCTTTCTCGGGCGGGCCTTTAAAAAGGAGTAATCTCTGATTAGCCGATGATCTCGACTGTATAGTTTTCGATCACGGTATTGGCCAGCAGGCTCTTGCACATCGCTTCGACATCGGCCTTGGCCTGATCGCGATCGGTGGCGTTCAGGTCCAGTTCGATGAACTTGCCCTGGCGAACGTCGTTGACGCCCGCAAAGCCCAGCGAGGAAAGAGCGTGTTGCACGGCCTTGCCCTGGGGGTCGAGCACGCCGTTCTTCAGGGTGATATGGACCTTGGCCTTCACGGGGATATTCCTTCTGTTGGCGGATCGGCGGGCGGGGTTTGCAGCCCGTCCTGGGATCGATGATGTTTAACGAAACGGGTTACTGAACGGTTTCCGGGCCCTTCATGTCGCGCGGCCCGCCTTCCGGCAGAATGCCCAGACGTCGCGCCACTTCCTGATAGGCTTCCTCGACCCCGCCGAGATCGCGGCGGAAGCGGTCCTTGTCCAGCTTCTCGTTGGACTTCAGGTCCCACAGGCGGCAATTGTCGGGGCTGATTTCGTCGGCCAGGATGATCTGCATGTCCTCGGCATTCCACAGACGGCCGAATTCCAGCTTGAAATCCACCAGACGAATGCCGACGCCCAAAAACAGGCCGCTCAAATAATCGTTGATGCGCAGGGCCAGGGCCATGATGTCGTCCATGTCCTGGACATTGGCCCAGCCGAAGGCGGTGATATGTTCTTCCGACACCATGGGATCGCCCAGTTCGTCGGACTTGAAATAATATTCGATGATCGAACGGGGCAGGGGCGTGCCTTCGGGGATGCCGAAGCGTTGTGACAGCGACCCGGCGGCAATGTTGCGCACCACCACTTCCAACGGAATGATCTCGACTTCCCGCACAAGCTGCTCGCGCATGTTCAGGCGGCGCACGAAATGGGTGGGAATGCCCATTTCGCCCAGGCGGGTCATCAGATATTCGGAAATGCGGTTGTTGAGGACGCCCTTGCCGGTGATGGTGCCCCGCTTCTTGTTGTTGAAGGCGGAGGCATCGTCCTTGAAGTACTGAACCAGGGTGCCCGGTTCCGGTCCTTCAAACAGGACTTTGGCTTTGCCTTCGTAAATCTGCTTGCGTCTGGCCATGTGCGTTCCGGCGAAATCCTTTGGCGCGTCGGAGCGGACCCGGAAAAAAACGGCGGTCCGTCGAAAGCGCGCAAGGACCGGCGCGAAGGTCCGATCCTTTGATGTTCCAGTGCTCCATATAGCAGGCGCCCGGACAAAT
>JASLCK010000222.1 GCA_030151865.1 Rhodospirillaceae bacterium
TTTCTGTCAGGCGCCCCCATGTCCCAGGCCATTCCCGTCGATCAACTGACCCCGCTGGAAGCCAGCATCGAGCTGGACCGGCTGGCCAAGGACATTGCCCGCCACGACAAGGCCTATTACCAGGATGATGCCCCCAGCGTCAGCGACGCCGATTATGACGCGTTGCGCCATCGCCTGAACGCCATCGAAGCGGCCTTTCCCCATCTGGCCCGTCCCGACAGTCCCAGCCGCAAGGTGGGCGCCGCCCCGGCCGAGGGCTTCCGCGCCGTGCCGCATTTGCAGCCCATGCTGTCTCTGGAAGACGTCTTCACCGACGAGGCTGTGGCGGAATTTTGTGTGCGTGTGCGCCGCTTCCTGGGATTGGAAGAAGGCGACGATGTGGAGCTGGTGGCCGAACCCAAGATCGACGGCCTGTCCATCAATCTGCTTTATGAAAACGGCCAATTGGTGCGCGGCATCACCCGTGGTGACGGCGCGGAAGGCGAAGACGTCACCGCCAATCTGCTGACCCTGCCCGAACACCAGTTGCCGCGCCGCCTGAACGGCCCGGCCCCGGCGGTGATGGAGGTACGCGGCGAAGTCTATATGGCCAAGGCCGATTTCCAGGCCCTGAACGACGCAGCCGCGGCGCGCGGCGACAAGCAGTTCGCCAATCCCCGCAACGCCGCGGCGGGTAGCCTGCGCCAGCTGGACCCCGCCGTGACCGCGCAGCGGTCCCTCAGCCTGTTCTGTTATGCCTTGGGCGAGGTCAGCGAAGACCCTGCCCCCACCCACTGGGATTTCCTGGCCCGCCTGAAAGATTGGGGCTTTGCCGTCAATCCCCGTTCCGGCCTGTGCAAGGGCGTGGACGAGGCTTTGGCCTTCTATAACGCCCTGGGCGAAGACCGCGCCGCCCTGCCCTATGACATCGACGGGGTGGTCTATAAGGTCAACCGGCTGGACTGGCAGAACCGCCTGGGACGGCGCGACCGCACCCCTCGCTGGGCGGTGGCCCACAAATTTCCCGCCGAACAGGCCACTACGGTCCTGGAAAAGATCGAAATCCAGGTGGGCCGCACCGGAGCCCTGACCCCCGTGGCCCATCTGCGCCCCGTCACCGTGGGCGGCGTGGTAGTGGCCAGAGCCACCTTGCACAACGAAGACGAAATCATCCGCAAGGACATCCGCGCGGGCGATACCGTGATCATCCAGCGCGCCGGCGACGTCATCCCGCAAGTGGTGTCGGTGATGATCGACAAGCGTCCCGCCGACAGCCAGCCCTTTGTGCCGCCGACCCTATGCCCGGTCTGCGGCAGCCATGCCGTCAAGCCGGAAGGCGAAGCCATCCGCCGCTGCACCGGCGGCCTGACCTGTCAGGCCCAGGCGGTGGAACGGCTGATCCATTTCGCCAGCCGCACCGCCTTTGACATCGAAGGATTAGGCGACAAGAACGTGCAGTTCCTGTGGGATCAGAACTGGATCCGTTCGCCCGGCGATATCTTCCGCCTGGAACAGCATTACGGCCCCGGCAATCTGCTGCAACTGGCCAAGTGCGAGGGCTGGAAGGATAAGAAAGCCGCCAACCTGTTCGCCGCCATCACTGCCCGGCGCGTCATACCGCTCGACCGCTTCATCTATGCCCTTGGCATTCGTCAGGTGGGCGAGGCAACCGCGCGGTTGCTGGCGCTCAATTACCACAGCCTGAAGCAATGGCGCGCTGCCATGACCCATGCCGCCGCCGAACGGGCAGGCACTCCGGCGGGGGAAAGCGTTACCGGCGACGCTTGGGTCCACCTGACCAATATCGACCAGATCGGCCCCTCGGTCGCCGCCGAGATTGCCGACTTCTTCGCCGAGGATCATAACCTGAAGGTGCTGGACGATCTGGCAGCCCAGGTGAAGGTGGAAGACTTTATCGACACCGCCGCCACCGATTCGCCGGTTTCCGGCAAGATCGTGGTGTTTACCGGCACGCTCACCACCATGACTCGCGACGAAGCCAAGGTGCGCGCCCAGGGGCTGGGGGCCAAGGTGGCGGGATCAGTGTCGGCCAAAACCGACTATCTGGTGGCCGGGGCCGATGCCGGATCAAAGCTGACCAAGGCCCGCGATGCTGGTGTGACCGTGCTGACCGAGCAGGAATGGCTGGATCTGATCAGCGGCTGATCCAAAGCTCCCTAGAGAGCACTTTTGTAGTGAAGATGGATCAGCGGATAGGGCCGTCCCTGTCCATCCACGTCTGAACGCCCGACCGGGACGAACCCCAGACGCTGATAAAAGCCGCGCGCCTGGGCGTTCTGCTCGTTCACATCGACCGTCAGATTGGGATAAAAGGCCAGTGCATGGTCCACCAGCGCGCGGCCGATCCCCTGATTATGCCGGGCTGGATCGACAAACAACGCCTCCAGATGGCCGTTATCGACCAGCATGAAGCCGATGGCGCAATCCTGCCGATCCACCGCCACCCAGACCGGAGCGGCAGGCAAAAAGCCCGACACCTCGGCCGCGATGGCCTGAAAATCGTCGGCAGTCAGAAAATCATGGGTCGCCGTAACCGCAGCGCGCCAAATATCGACAAGACGTTTTCCCTCGTCGGGTCGGGACTTTCGGATCAACGGCACGGGCTTGCCCCTTATCATTTCAAACTGTTGTGACAGACTGGCGGAGAAACATCATCCTGACTGGAAAGTCAACTTTACTTCCGCCCCGTCATTCCTCTGGGATTTAGCCTGTTCAGGATACTTGAAGCGGTTCGTCCCCCTCCCCTTATCAATCAGGTGAAACGAAGGAGCATAACCTTCACCACCTGACGAAACAGGGAGAGCCAATCATGATTGTTCGCACCATTTTGAAGGCGAAGCCCAGTTACGAAATCGCCACCACCGCTCCCGATGCCGCCATCGACGACGTTTCGCGGCTTTTGTTCCAAAAGCGCATCGGCGCGCTGATCGTCACCGACAAGAACGGCCAGATCGTCGGCATCATCTCGGAACGCGACATCGTGCGCGGTCTGGCCCTGCATGGGGCCGCCGCCCCATCGCTGAAGGTCCGCGACCTGATGACCAGCGCCGTGCTGGTATGCAGCCCCGACGACAGCCTGGAAAAGCTGATGGGCATCATGACCAATCGGCGCATCCGCCATCTGCCGGTGGTGGAAAACGGACAACTGGCGGGGATCATCACCATCGGCGATGTGGTTAAATCGCGTATGGAGCAAGCCGCGATGGAGGTTGAATCCATGCGCGGTTATGTCATGTCCGGCCAGTAACACCTCCCCCCGTCCGTCTTGGCACGGACGGGGGCGCCTGTTGGCGGCATCGCCGCCTATTTAGGAACATGGACCTATAGAAAAGAGTTGCCCTGGCGCTGCCCCCTGACATTCCGTCGCGCGCCGTCCGTGGAATTTAGTCCGTTCCCGCTCTATTCTCCGTTAAAGTTTTGCACAAGGGGGCTGGCTGCCAAATCCACCAAACAGAGTCAAGACGGGAATCTTTCAAATGACAGAGGCTTTACGCTTGACAGCACTTAAGCCATTGAAATTATTTAATTTTGGTTTGATTGCCTAGAAAATAAGCAAAGGGGTGAACCCCTAGGAGTCCTTTGGGGGAGGGGCAGATACCACAGGCTTGCCCACAGACTTATCCACAGAGTCCGTGGATATCACCCGCAACCCCTTACGAATCCTTAAGACCTCTTGATTGCCAAAACGGCAGAGGCCAAACTGCGGCCTTTCTTTTCCCATGCCGATCATGACCAACGACCCCAACCAGCCACAAAACGATGCCCCCCAGGTTAGCGAACCCCTGACCGCCGCCCCCCAAACGGGCGAAGCGGCAAGCGAGGCCGCTGGCGAAGCCACGGCCGATATCGTCGCCGGACTGATGCGCGCCACCACCAGCTTTGCGGCAGGCGCAGCGGTGATCGAGGGCTATCTGAAGACGATGCCGAGCGCACCCGGCGTTTATCGCATGATGAACCGCGCAGGCGATCTGCTTTATGTCGGCAAAGCCAAGAACCTGAAAAAGCGGGTGGTCGCCTATACCCGGCCGGAACGCCTGCCGCTGCGCATCCAGCGCATGGTCGCCGAAACCGCCAGCATGGAAATCGTCACCACCCACACCGAGGTGGAGGCGCTGCTTTTAGAATCCAACCTGATCAAGCGCCTGGGGCCGCGCTACAACATCCTGCTCAAGGATGACAAAAGCTTCCCCTATATCCTGATCACCGGCGATCACGACTGGCCGCAGATCGTCAAACATCGCGGGGCGCGTAATCGGCGCGGCGAGTTTTTCGGCCCCTTCGCCTCGGCGGGCGCGGTCAATCAGGCACTGTCGCATCTGCAAAAGGCGTTTCTGCTGCGTTCTTGTTCCGACAGCATGTTTTCCAGCCGCTCGCGCCCGTGCCTGCTGTTTCAAATCAAGCGGTGCAGCGCACCTTGTGTGGACCGCATCAAGCGCGAGGATTATCTGGCCCTGGTCAATCAGGCCCGCGCCTTTCTGTCGGGGCAAAGCCAGGAAGTACAGCGCGATCTGGCCCAGCGCATGGAAGCCGCCAGCGAGGACATGCATTACGAGGAAGCTGCCGTCTTTCGCGACCGCATCCGCGCCCTGGCCCGCATTCAGGCCCGCCAGGACATCAACGCCCACGATGTGGACGAAGCCGATGTGGTCGCCCTGCATCAGGCAGGCGGGCAATGCTGCATCCAGGTGTTCTTCTTCCGCGCCGGATGCAATTTCGGCAACCGCTCATTCTTTCCCAGCGGCACCCAGGATATGGAACCGCAGGACGTACTGGCGGCGTTTCTGGGGCAGTTTTACGACGACAAGCCGCCGCCCCGCGAAATCATGTTGTCCAATCCCCTCGCGCCCGACGACGAAGCCCTGCTGAGCGCCGCCCTGTCGGAAAAAGCAGGCCGCAAGGTCACCTTGAGCGCACCCAAGCGGGGCGACCGGCGCAAGATGATCGAACATGCCTACGACAATGCCCGCGAAGCTCTGGGGCGGCGCATGGCGGAAAGCTCGGCCCAGGCCAAGCTGCTGCAGGGACTGGCCGACCTGTTCGGTCTGGACGAAGCCCCCAAGCGGATCGAGGTCTACGATAACAGCCACATCCAGGGTACCAACGCGGTCGGCGGCATGATCGTCGCCGGCCCCGAAGGCTTCATGAAGAACGAATACCGCAAGTTCAACATCAAGGGCGAAGACACCGTGCCGGGCGACGATTTCGGCATGATGCGCGAAGTGCTGACCCGACGCTTTCAGCGCGTCCAAAAGGAAGACCCCAATCGCGAACACGGCGCCTGGCCCGATCTGCTGCTGATCGATGGCGGGCTTGGTCAGATGCATGTGGCGATGGAGGTGTTCGCCGCCCTCGGGATCGAGGATGTGGCCCTGGTCGGCGTCTCCAAGGGGCCGGATCGCAATGCCGGGCGCGAGCGCTTTCATATGCCGGGCCGCGACAGCTTCACCCTGCCGCCCAACGATCCCATCATGTACTTCTTGCAAAGACTGCGCGACGAAGCCCACCGCTTCGCCATCGGCACCCACCGGGCGCGCCGGTCCAAGGCCATGGGGGTTTCCCCGCTGGACGAAATCGCGGGCATCGGGGCGCGGCGCAAAAAGGCGCTTTTGCACCATTTCGGCTCGGCGCGCGGGGTTTCCGAAGCCGGTCTGGCCGATCTGGAAGCCGTGGACGGCATCAGCGGAGCCATGGCTAAAAAAATCTATGATCATTTCCATCCCGGCGACTAGCCCGAAACGATCCAAAGAGCTAGAATGCGCTGTCCAAGACCGGACGACCTTCCCGACCCAACTTTCAACAGCGGCGCGCCTCCGATGGTGACAAGTCTTCCCAATCTCCTCACCATTTCCCGGATCGTGGTGATCCCGCTGATCGTGGCGACGTTCTATTTCGACAGCCCCGGCGTGCGCTGGTTTGCCTGCGCGCTGTTCGTCGCCGCCGCTATCACCGACTTTTTTGACGGCTACTTTGCGCGACGCCACAACATCGTTTCCAGCTTTGGCCGCTTTCTCGACCCCATCGCTGACAAGTTGCTGGTGTCGGCGGTCCTGCTGCTACTGACCTCGTTCGACCGGGTGCATGAAATCAGCGTCCTGCCCGCCGTCGTCATTCTGCTGCGGGAAATCCTGGTGTCGGGTCTGCGGGAATATCTGGCGGAATTGCAGGTCGGCATGCCGGTCAGCCGTTTGGCCAAGTGGAAAACCGGTATCCAGATGACCGCGCTTCCGGTGCTGATCGTCGGGTCCGCCGCGCCCGGCTGGCTGCCCGCCGAGATCATTGGTGAAGTGCTGCTGTGGGTGGCCGGTGTGCTGACCCTGATCACCGGCTGGGATTATCTCCAGGCGGGCCTCAAGCATATGAAGGCTTGATCGCCCTCAAGGCGTCACCACGTCTATCGGGCGCATCGTCATTTCCCGAAGCCTTGCAGTTCTGGGCCAAACACAGAGAATTTTCATGACGATATCGGCAAGCACCCCGCTGGCGAACGATTGCTTTGACTGCTGCGCCCAACATGGCGCCTTGATGAGCGTGGATGACGCCCTGTCCGCCATGCGCGACCGGGTCACCCCGGTCGCCGCCATTGAACGGGTGCCGCTGCGTCAGGCCCTGGGCCGCATCCTGGCGGAAGAGCCGGTATCCACCGTCAATGTCCCCGCCTTTGACAATTCCGCCGTCGATGGCTGGGCGGTGTTTCTGGCCGATCTGTCCCCTGATCGGGAAACCCGCCTGCCGGTGGGCGGACGCATCGCCGCCGGTCATCCGCTGGTCGGTCAGGCTGTGGCGGGCCACGCTTACCGCATCTTCACCGGGGCGCCGGTACCTGCCGGTCCCGATGTGGTGCTGATGCAGGAAGATTGCCGCGAGGAAGACGGTTTCGTCACCCTGCCCGCCTGGACCAAACCCCACGCCAACATCCGCAATGCCGGGGAAGCGGTGGCGGTGGGGGATCGCCCGCTGCGCACAGGCACCCGGCTGTTGCCCCAGCATATCGGCGTTGCCGCCACCATCGGCCAAACCGAACTGGCGGTGCGCGCCCCCCTGAAGGTCGCCATCTTTTCAACCGGCGACGAAGTGCGCAATCCCGGCCAACCGCTGGACCCCGGCTGTCTGTGGGACAGCAACCGCTATACCATGCATGCCCTGCTGACCCGCGCGGGCTGCGTCGTCACCGATCTGGGCATCTTGCCCGACAAGATCGAAGCCGTGACCGCCGCCCTGGCCGAAGCCGCCCCCCACCATGACTTGATCGTCACTTCGGGCGGCGTATCGGTGGGCGAGGAAGACCATGTCAAGGGCGCGGTCCAATCGCTGGGCAGCCTGCATCTGTGGCGTCTGGCCCTGAAACCCGGCAAGCCGCTGGCCCTGGGACAGATCAAGGGAACGCCGTTCCTGGGCCTGCCGGGCAATCCGGTGGCGGTGATGGTCACCTTCCTGCTGTTTGGCCGGGCCTTGCTGGCGCAATTGTCGGGGGCCAACTGGTCGCCGTTGCGCGGCTATCCCCTGCCCGCCGGATTTACCCTGAAGAAGAAGCCGGGACGGCGCGAATTCCCCCGCGCCAAGCTGGAATACGGCCCCACCGGTCCGGTGGTGACGCTGTTCCGCTCGGACAGTTCGGGCGTTCTGACCTCCATGACCGCCTGCGACGGGTTGGTCGATCTGCCGCAAAACGGCCTCGACGTCGCGCCGGGCGATCTGGTTTCCTTCATCCCCTTTGCCGAGGTGCTGCCGTGAAAGTGATGTATTTCGCCTGGCTGCGCTCGCGCATTGGCGTTGCCGAAGAAGATGTGACCCCGCCCGCCGACATCGCCACTGTCGGCCAGTTGATGGCTTGGCTGAAAGACCGCAGCCCCGGCCATGCCAGCGCCTTTGAAAATCTGATGCTGGTGCGCGCCGCCGTCAATCAGGACTATGCCGGCCCTGACGCCCCTGTCGCCCCAAGCGACGAAGTGGCGTTCTTTCCCCCGGTGACGGGCGGCTGATCATGATCAGCGTCCAGCGGGAGGATTTTGATCCAGGCCGGGAAATCGCCGCCCTGTCCGGACAAACCGGACAATCGGGGGCCGTCGCCACCTTTATCGGCCTGGTGCGTGGCGACAACGAACTGGACGCCATGACCCTGGAACATTATCCCGGCATGACCGAACGCCAGTTGTCCGCCATCGAAGCCCAAGCCCGCGACCGCTGGCCGTTGGACGATGTGCGGGTGATCCATCGCTATGGCCGCCTGATGCCGGGCGAACGCATCGTCTTTGTCGGTGTCACCTCGTCGCACCGCGACGCCGCCTTTGCCGCCTGCGAATTCCTGATGGATTGGCTGAAAACCAAAGCCCCGTTCTGGAAGATGGAAGAAACCGCGCAAGGTCCACGTTGGGTCGATGCCAAAGACAGCGACGACCTGCGGGCGGCACGCTGGAGTGATCAAGAATAAAATATTTAAGAAGCAGGCTATCCCTGTTCACAAACTCTCGATATATTTCAGGATGTAAAAGTTCCTAGAAGGTCCCAATCCGGTGCGGGAAGACGAAACCGATAATCCCGAGGCGCAAGCCTCCGCGCCCGAGGAGACTGGTGGGGCCGCCCAATCGACGTTCCCCAAGCGGAACCGCGACCTTTTCAAATATCTGATCACCACCTTTCAATCGATGCTGCCGCCGGAAAAGGCGGCGCAGTTCGCGCTGATTGCCGACGAGTTGGAACGGTCCATCGCCGACAATTGCGAAACCTGTCAGCTCTCGCACCCCCAGCCCGCCGAAATGCCCCGCGACCCGCGCCGGTCGCGCTTTCTGCTGCGTCTGGTGGTCAGCCGGATTTCCCATCTGTTTGCCGGCGACAAGGCCACCATGCCGCGATCCCTGATCGAAGGCATGGACCGCTATATGAAGAAAGCCTTTGGCGAGGTGATCTACACCGAATTGAACGCCGAAGCGGACCAGTTGCTTTATCGCCTGAATATCGATGACGACAAGGCGATGTGGGACCATATCCGCGCCAATCCGCAATGGCGGCGCTTTGTCGATACCATCTTCATCCGCATCCTGTTCCGCTTCGAGAATTTCCCCTCGGGCAAAAAGACCTTCATGAGCATCATGGGCATGACCACCGAGGAATTGTCGCGGTTCAACTTTACCGACGACCATTTTCACATGGTGTTCGAAGGACTGTTCTCGGAACTGTGGATCGAGATGGAAGACGAGGAACAGCGCATCCGCTGGGACTTCCTGTTCGGTGACGGCACGTCCAAACGCATTCAGACCATCTTGTCGCAAGGTCTGGCCCGCTGGCTGAAACGCAAGGACAGCAAAGTTCTGGGATCGGGCCGCGTGGTCGCCGCCGACAAGCCCGCTCCGTCCCGCAAACCGGGCACCCTGGCCCCGCCGCCGACGCCCAAATCCTAAGGGATCAGCGCTTCCCGCCCCAGCAAATGGGTTGCCGCCAGCACTGTTCCCAGCAGCAGGCTGTAAAGCAAGGTTCCGCCCACCAGGACGTTGGACAATTTTTCGCGCAGATGGGCGTCCGCTTGGCGCGGCAGCAATGACATCGCCAAG
>JASLCK010000254.1 GCA_030151865.1 Rhodospirillaceae bacterium
CATCGGCGGTATCATCAAGCACGCCAAGGCTCTGAACGCTTTCACCAACCCGCTGACCAACAGCTACAAGCGTCTGATCCCCGGCTTTGAAGCCCCCGTGCTGCTGGCTTACTCGGCCCGCAACCGTTCGGCTTCCTGCCGTATTCCTTACGTCGCCAGCCCCAAGGGCAAGCGCGTTGAAGTCCGCTTCCCGGACCCCGGCGCCAACCCCTACCTGGCCTTCGCCGCCATGCTGATGGCCGGCCTGGATGGTATCAAGAACAAGATCCACCCCGGCGACCCGATGGACAAGAACCTGTACGACCTGCCGCCGGAAGAACTGGCCCAGGTTCCGCAGGTTTGCGGCAGCCTGCGTGAAGCTCTGGAAAGCCTGAAGAAGGACCACGAGTTCCTGATCGCCGGCGACGTGTTCTCGAAGGAATTCATCGACAGCTACATCGAGCTGAAGTTCGAAGAAGTCTACAAGTTCGAGCACACCCCGCACCCGGTCGAATTCCAGATGTATTACTCGGTTTAATCCGGGTCTCTGGAGTTCCGGCAGGCTGTCTTCGGGCGGCTTGAGCGGATGCTTAAAAAACCCCCGTCGGGAAACCGACGGGGGTTTTTGTTTGCTCCCATGGGGCGTGTGATAACCCACGGATAAGTCTGTGGTTTTAAGGAAGTGTGGCTGAGATTCAATATATACATCTTTTGCGCGTGATCTGTTGGTGCTTTTATATGGCTAAAATGCTTGGATAAATGAATTTTGTTTGTGTTACGTTCTCACTGTTCCGCTTGGTGGTTTCGGTGAAATGTTCAACTTTAAAGTGTGTCGATCCTTCTGCTCCGCCTCTGTTGCTCTGTCTTTGGCAGTTGCCTGCAGCCAGCCTGCGCAGGCGGTGGCGGATGGGGCGGTGAGCGGTTGTCCGCAAGCGGTGATCACTGACCGTTGCTTTGTGCCGGGCGATGATTGCACCGCGATGATTGTGCGGTGGATCGATAAGGCACAGCGGCAAATCCTGATGCAGGCTTATAGCTTTACCAGCAAACCGATCGCGGCGGCTCTGGTGGCGGCCAAGGCGCGTGGGGTCGATGTGCGGGCGGTGGTGGACAAAAGCCAGCCTCGGGCACGCGGCAATCAATTGGCGGTCTTGGCGGATGCCAACATCCCGGTGCAGATCGAACATATGCCCGGCATCGCCCACAACAAGATTTTGATTATCGACCAGACCTGGGTGGAAACCGGCAGCTTCAACTACACCGAATCCGCCCAGCGGCGGAATGCCGAGAACGCGGTGGTGTTCAGCGGTTGCGGGGTGTCGGAATATATCCGCAATTGGCAGAGCAACGCCGAACGCTCACGCCCTTATGATCCGGTGGCGGCTGCGGATAATGGCGATTCCGACGAATAACGACGGGAGCTCTTACTGTTCTGGTCAGGTTGTCTCATTCCCACCCTCTCCCACGTTGTGGAAGAGGGTGGGGTGACAGAGGTGCTTTTACAGTTTCCTGGGATCCAGGCGGTTGTTTTCCACCAATTCCCAAATGGCGCCCAAGTCAGTTTTCAGGCCGGTCTTCTGGCCGATGCGGATGGTGCAGGTCATGCCCGCCGCCAGATCGGTTTCGGGCGGTACGTTGTCGATATGGATGCGCACAGGGATACGCTGTTCCAGCCGGACCCAGGTAAAGATCGGATTGACGTTGGCCAGTCCGCCGCCTGCGGTTTCGCCGTTCTGATCGGCGATGCCGCGGCTGATGCTTTCCACATGGCCGGTCATGATGCCAGCCCGGCCCATCAGTTCCATTTCTGCGCTGTCGCCAACGCGGATGCCGGGCAGCTTGGTTTCTTCGAAATAGCCCGCAACCCAAAAGGAATCGCTGTCCACCACGGCGATGGCGGCTTGTCCGGTCTGGGCGTAATCGCCGACCCGCAGGCGTAGATTGGTGATAAAGCCGTTGACCGGCGAGCGGATCACGGTCCGGGCCAGATTGAGTTTGGCGATGTCCAGATTGGCGGTGGCCTCGCTGACGGCGGCGCCGGCGGCGCTGGCGCTGCCGCTGTATTGTTCCTTTTCCTCGGTCGAGGCCACCAGATCGCTCAAAGCGGCGCGGCGCTTGGCCTTGGCGTCGGCGACACGGCGGTTGGATGCCTGGCCGTTGACGGCGGCTTCGGCCTGGGCGACCGCCAGACGATAGCGTTCCTGGTCGATCACGAACAGGATATCACCCTTATGAATGAACTGGTTGTCCTTGACCTGGACCGAGGCGACGGTGCCTGCCACTTCCGGGGCGATGGAAACCACTTCGGCACGGACCCGCCCGTCGCGGGTCCAGGGCGAAACCATGTAATGCCGCCACAGGGCGGCCGCCAGGAACAAGGCGGCGATGCTGACGCAAAGGGTGATGAGAACCCGGAGCAGTTTCTTGATCATGCGTAAACCACAAGGCTAAGAATCAGGACGTAAAGGGCCAGCTCGAACAGGCCGGTATGCCAAACCTTGAACAGCAGGCCAGTGCGGGCCAAAAGCCAGCGGCAGGCCAGGAAAGGCGGCAAGGCCAACAGCAGATGCCAGGCAAAGGGGGAGATAAAGACCCCCAGAATATTGATTTCGCGAAGCATTCAGCCCCTCGGCATAACTTTGAAGAACAGGCGGTGACGCCCGATCAGAATAGCGATTTCGCTCAGTGCGGCGGCGGCGCGGAACAACGGGCGCCCGTCGTCGCGTTCGGGTGCGATGGTCAACAGATGGCGCGACGCTTCGCGGCAGGCGGCCACGCACTCTTGCGGCGACGATGCCAGGCGGTTCAGGGCACGCACCACCGGCTGAACCGTCTGGGCGGCAATCGGATCGGTTTGCACAAAGCTGCGCAGCCGCAGGATTTCGCGCCCGATGCGCAGGGCCGCGAAACCGCCGCGCATCAGGTGATCCTGGGCCACACCCGCGGCGCGGATGCGTCCACCTAACTGGATCAACCGTTCGTGCATACGGGTTTCCCACAAGGCCGGAATGTTCAGCCCCTGACGACTGATCAATGTATGCAGATCGCCCTGAATGGCGCGAACCAGGGCGCGCACATGGCGGCGCGGATCGATGGGCAGAAACACCCGGTGCACCACGGCGGTCAGGATCGAGCCCACTACGGTCGAAAGCGCCATGTTCAGGAACAGTTCCGGGTCATAGACCATGGGGTTGGTGGGGGCCAGCATGGTGATGAAGAAGACGTAGAACCCAACCCCGACAAAGGCGGTCTTGGGGTTCATCGATACCACCACCGACAGGAACAACACCGGGGCCAGCACCAGGACCAGCAGGGCGAAGCCGGTAATCTGCGGCAATACCCAACACATATAGAACAGCCCCCAGGCGGACGCGACGCAGGTGCCAAAGGTAAACATCACCGCATCGGTTGACGGGCGGTCGCGCAACGACAGCAGGCTGACATTGGGCACGATCATGGCGATCAGATTGCTACCGATCGGCCAGGCGGTATAAAACCACACCGCGCCCGCCACCCAGACCGTAACGGCGGCGCGGGCGGCATTGATCAGCGCCCAGTTGACGTCGCGATGGCGGGATGGGCGGACCGGCTGGCGGGCCGGGCGGCTGCCGGAAACCGCGGCCAGACCATCAAGCGCCAGAATCAACTCGTCGCAGACTTCGCGCAGGCGATCCAACACCGCCAGAACCGGCATGCCGCCGATGCCGAAACGGCTTTCCAGCCGCGCCGCCAAGTCTATCAGCCGTTCCTCGATGGGGGCAATTTCCACCCCTGGGGCCATGGTGGCGGCGGTTTCTTCCAACAGGGTTGCGAACTCGTCGTCCAGGCCGTCCAGTAATGTTCGGTCCGGCAGGCGGGCCAAGGCTTCATGGGCGGAGGTGGCGGCGGTCAGCGCCCCAAACAATGCGGTTGCGCCGCCGCGCAAGGCGTCAGACAGGTTCGACATGCCGACCGATGTTTCCAGGGCGGCGAATTCCACCAGGGCATCCAATTCGGCAATTTTGCGAGCCAGAGTGCGGCGCGGTTCCACCAGGGTCTGCGCTTCTGCCCCGGTGATGGCCTGGCGGGCATAGCGGGCCATTTCCGCGACCACGTTGGCCAGCCCCTTTTCCAAAGTGCGCTCGGCATTGCGGGTGGTGGTCAGCGATGCCACCAGGGCGGAACAGAGAATGCCAAGCCCTACCACCACCACGCGGTTGATCGCCAGATTAAAGATCAGCTCCGGGTGGTCGATGGACGGCATGGTGATCAGCACCACCGTATAGCCCGCCAGCACCGCGCCATAGGAGCGGAAGCTGCGCAGAATGGTCGAGGCAAAGGTGCAAACCGCCATCCACAACCCTAAACCCAACAGAAACATCTGGGGTGATTGGGCGAACAGGGCTGTCAGGGTCACCGCGATGATTGCCCCCAGGATCGATCCGCCCAAACGGTACAGGCTTTTCGACAAGATCATGCCGTGCACCGGATGGGCGACGATCAAAACCGTGGTGGCGGCGGAATAGGGGGTGTCCAGTTCAAGGCTGTAAGCCACCCATAACGCCAAGATCGCCCCCAGGGTGGTGCGGGCGGCATGGCGGTAGATGGGTTTGACGGCCAGCAGATCAGCCAGAAAGGCGCGGAGGCGCGTCATGGTTTATCCTGGTCGGGCGTATCTTGGGCAGAGCAGGGCGACTGATGCTGTTCCTGATTGACGGCGATGCGGTCAAACAGGTTCAGGCAAAAATGCAGATCATCGTCGGAAATGCCATTGGTCAGGCGGGCGGCAACCTGGATCGATACATCGATGGTGCGGGCATGGACATCGCGCCCGGTCTGGGTCAGATGCAGGGTCTTACTGCGCCGGTCGTCCAGGGCGTCGCGTCGAACCACATAGCCCTGCGCTTCCAGCCGGTCCACCAGTTGCACCAGGGATGGACGTTCAATATCCAGCGCCTCGGCCAAATCCTTGGGGCGCACACCGTCACCCAATTCGCCCAGATAGTAAAGCGGTCGCCAAGTGGCGGCGGTCAGGCCAAATTTTGACAGTTCACCATCCACCGCATTGCGCCAGCGCCGTCCCAGGCGAACCACGCTCAGCCCAAAATCGCGGCGCATCAGGGCTTGGTCTTGCGGCTGAGGGGGAGTCATCTGGTTAGGAGCCTAACTATATTGGTGTTGGAAATTTGATTAGGGGACTAACCATATGGTGCCTCACCATCTCTCTGCAAGGGGGTGCATGGCAGAATTGCAGCGGAGCGCTTCAGCCTTCGGGAAAGAAGACGAACAGGACGCAGCCGTCCTTGGATTGGGGAATGTGCGAGGTGCCAGCCGGGTGGTGGATGAAGGTTCCCGGCCCATAGCTGGTTTCGCCGTCGCAAAAGGTGCCAGACAGCACAAAGACCTCTTCCGCGCCGGGGGCGTGGATGTCCAGTTCGGGATAAACCGCGCCAGGGGCGATCTGGAAAATCAGCGCCTTGCGCCCCGCCTCTCCGGTCCACAGAAGACGGGTGGAAAAGCCGGAGTGGATTTCCACCGGCTCGACATCGGCCCAGTGGGTGGCGATGACGCCGGTTAAATCCATCGGCGGGGGCTTGGTGGTCATGGTGAGTGTATATCTATTATAATTCTTTAATTTTATTTGATTTGTCTTTGTTATCTTAATTTAAATGGAAATGGTAGGAGTTCTTTTAGTTTAAACGTCCTTACTCCATCAACAATGACGGGCATGTCGGGTTGACCAAACTCAGACATTAACTGTAGACATGCACCGCATGGCATTAGTTCTGAGTTTTCATTTTTATCTGTTTTGGCATCAATGCAGGAAATTGATATGGCATCAATTTTCTTCGCACCGTTGTTCATGGCAGTAAAAATTGCTGAGCGTTCAGCGCAAATCGTTAGGCTATAGCTTCCATTTTCGATATTTGATCCTGTATATATTATTCCATCTACCAAAACAGAAGATCCAACTCTGAATTTTGAATATTTTGAGTATGACATCAAAGCTGCTTGTCTTGATTTTTCTATTAATTCTTGTCTTAATTTTTCTATTAACTCACATTTTTCCGTATTTTTTTCTATAAATTCATATTCTGATATTGTTTTTTCTATTTTATATTCGGTAATATTATCTGTTTCTTTTTTGATAAATTTGTCAGAAAATACACAAATGAATGTCGCGAGAAGGGAAGTTATGGAGACTCCCATAAGTGGGATTATGGTGGGGATTGATAGGATAGCTTGTGAGATGGCCTCCTGTTGTAGGCAGAGTCCACCGAGCGTTGCGAATGATAGAGATATTATTGATCCTAGTATTGCCAAGTATACTCTTGGTAAATCATTACTATCTGAAAATATTTTATAATGAACTTGTCCTTTTATTGCAATCCAGGCTATGGCTGCAGGGGCAAACCCATTCCCTCCCACGGAATAGAAGAGAAAGGAGAAAAATATTCTTTCTAGAATGCCGGTGAGAAAACCAGATGTGAAATTTTCCCTTGATGTGAATACATCCGTTCCAAATTTTGTTGATTTTGTAATGATAAAACTGAGCAGTACATATAAGAATCCAGTAAAAATTGTACCAAATACAGAACTTGTTAGTAGCATTGAGATTATATTGCTATTTGTCATGCTCTATCCCCTTTCTGTAATTTTCAATTTATGTTATCAACATCTTGTTGAGAAATTTTCTTTTGAGGGTAGTGGTTGTTCGTAATTATATTATTGCGAGTAAACTATATAAATATTCCACTCTTGAGTGTTTGTCAATTTTTAAATCATCAATTAAGTTGTGTTGTGGTAATGCACCATAGTCATCATTTTTAAATTTAGAATTTAATTATTGTGTATTGCGTTGAGCTTGATGTATTGTGAATTAATAATGATCAGAATCGTAACATTAAAATATTAATTTATTGGAATCATTTTGGATTTTATCCAATCTTTTAGATTGTAGAAGTTCCCTTCGACGATCGTTGATTTTTCAACTTCTTAGAAGTGATAACGGACCGCCACGGCGCTCATGAACTGATCAGCCGAGCCGTCCTGTTTGACAATCGGGGTGTCGGCGGCGTCGCCCAGCAGGCGGGTATAGCCAAGCCTTGCCCCCAAGCCCCAATGGTCGGTCAGGGAATAATCAAGCCCCAACGACAGACCGGCGTCTTTGAACCCGGCCCCGGCGTCATAGGTCTGGCGACCGCTGCGGATGGCCTGAAGCGGCGAGATGCCGAAATAGCTCTGCATATATTTGTCGCTGGCCCAGGTGGTCGATGCGCGTAGATTTCCCTTCAACTTGGGGCCCAGTTGGGTGCCATAGCCGATCCCGGTTTCCACCAACGCGCCTTTGTGGCCGCCCGCCACATCCTGCATGACGCTGAGGTCAACGGCCAGATGCCCCAGGCTGTAGCGGGCAAAACCGCCCACCTCGATGCTGTCGTTGACATCGCCCAGGCCATGCAGGGCGCTGTTCTTGCTTTCGTCACGGCCCTGACGCCAGCGCGCTAATGGACCCAATTGCAGCTTGTCGCCGGGACCGCGTCCCGACACGGTAATGGCGTTGGCCCCGATCATGGTGCCGCGCAGAAACACCAGATCGCGGTAGCTGACCGAGAGATCGGGCAGGGGGCGGACTTTATAATCATTCGACCCTTCGTAATCGGGGACATAAGCCACGCCTGCCCCCAAGGTGACATCCCAGGACGAAGCCGCCGTTCCGGACGGAATGGCGCCAAATGCGGTGACCGGCGCAGGCTGCACCGTCGTCCCCGCCAGGGCCTGGGAGGAGGGGAGGAGAAGGATCAACGAGATCAGCGCCGCGCCAAGGCCCAAAGCCCGTACCGCAGAGGCGTCGCTCAAAGATGCGCCGATCCGGCTGTCGCTGTGCTTCTGAGTAATCATGCGATTTCCAGTCACGATAACGTCCATTCCCCTTGGGTGGGTGCTAAGTCAACCCTTCTGAACGAGTATATAGAGGGCTGGATGTATGCTCCGCCAGCGGATTTCCTGTGGATCAGACCTTATTCTGTGCATGGATATTGAGGGGGGAGGCGTGGATGAAGCCATCCTCTTTCCCGCGTACAAATCACTGCTGCGGGTAAAAGTGGGGCATGGAAACGGCGTAGCTCTTTGCCTTCAATTAATCTAATATCTACTAGATTTTAGTTTTAATCGTAACCAGGGGGCGGGGCAATCGACATGGGGATGAAAATCGTCATTATCGGGGGTGGATTCAGTGGGACTGCGCTTGCCACTGCGCTATTGCGCCATGGGCCGGGCGATTTGACGATCCATTTGATCGAACCCCGGTCTCAGCCGGGCTGGGGTATCGCCTATGGCGGGGCCGAACCCTGGCACATCTTGAATGTGCCCGCCGAGCGTATGAGCCCCTGGGATGATGCGCCCGATGACTTTTGGCAATGGGCCAAGGCGCATGGTCCCGGTTTGGGGTGGCCGCAGGTTGCGTCTGCCGGGCGGCAAAGCTATTTGCCCAGGCGGTTGTTCGGCCATTATGTGCAGACCCGCTTCGAGGAGGCTCGCCAAAGTTCTGCCATCACTTCCGGGCCTGTTGTTCACGTGCATCAAGATGTCGCCACCGGACTGACCCGTGATGGAGGTTTGTTCTCTGTTGCGTTGGCCGGAGGAACGGTTTTGCAGGCGGATCAGGTGGTGCTGGCCACAGGCTTTCAGCCGCCAGGATGGCCGTTCGAGGTGGAGAGCGCGTCCTTCCGACTGATCCGGGATCCATGGGGAACCGGTGCCCTGGATGGGATTGGGCGAAACGACAGCGTGTTGCTGGTCGGGGTTGGGTTGACCATGATCGATATGGTTTACAGCCTGGCGGAACGGGGGCACCGGGGCAAGGTGACGGCGGTTTCGCGTCACGGTTTGCTGCCTCGGATCCATGGCGTGGTTGAAGCCACCCCTTTCTTGCTTGATGACGGCGATCCGGCCCAAGGCATTGTGTATTGTTTACGCAAATTGCGGCGCGCCATTGCCTTGGGACAGGCCGATTGGCGAGGGGCCATGGATGGCCTGCGCCCCAGGATTGATCAGCTCTGGGCGGCTTTGTCACCGGTCGAACAGGACCGCTATCGGCGGCATCTCAGACCCTTTTGGGAAGTGCATCGGCACCGAATGCCCACTGAATCCGCCGATCTTTTGCTAAGACAGCAAGTGCTGGGACGCCTTGAAATAAAGTCTTTGCGTATTCAGAAGGTAAGGGCATCCGAGCATGATGTGCAGGTCAATGGCACCCACAGCTTTGCCCATCTGATCAATTGCACGCCGCCTGCCGCACCGCTGGGCAAAGAGGCCAGCCCCCTGGCGCAATCCTTGTTGGCGACAGGGGCGGTGCGCCCGGATCGCACCGGAGCCGGGTTCGATATCGAACCCGATGGCGCTTTGCGTGATGCCCAGGGGCTGCCGGTTCCTGGTTTTTTTACTCTCGGTCCGCCGCGCCGTGGCCATGCCCAAGAGACCACGGCCGTTCCCCACATTAAAAATCAAATCGCCGAACTTGTGGACCGCCTGTTAAACCGGGCCCGACTCTGATCCCGTCAGGTCCGACGATCCACATGGGGCAGGGCATCACGCCATTGGGCCAGAGCGTCGGCCATCCGGGTGAGAACGTTGTCCCAATCGCCCCGCGATGTCTGGCGAAACAGCCGCACGCTGGGATACCAAGGGCAGTCTTCGCGTTTCATCAGCCAGCGCCAATCGGGCACAAATGGCAACAACACCCAGGCCGGACGGTTCAGGGCGCCTGCCAGATGGATGGGGGAACTGTCAACCGAGATCAGTAAGTCGGCTATCTCCAAGATTGCCGCCGTATCTTCGAAATCGTGGATATCCTGATCCAAGGACAGAACATCCATACCAGCCGGTGGCGTTTGTCCGGCTGCGGGGCCTTTTTGCAGGGCCACAAACGTGATACCGGGGATCGCCAGCGGCGCCAGCCGTTCCAGGGGCAGCGAGCGGTTGGCATCGTTCAGATGACCGGGACTGCCGGCCCAAACCAGCGCGACCAGTGGGCGGTTAAGGCGGGCCAGTTTTTTGCGCCACTTGACCAAGCGTCCCTTATGTGGCGTCAGATACGGTATCGGACCGGGCAATTTGTCCAGCGTCAGCCCGGTTGTCATCGGCAGGCTCATCAACTCGCAATGCTGATCGAATGCCGGGGGAAGGCTGCCGCGCGGGATCAGTTCATCCCATCCGGTTGTTCTTTCCGCCAGCCCCAGACAGGCGGGGTGAACTTCAAGGATGATCCGGGCCTGGCTGCGTTCCTTGGCCCAAGGGACCATGCGCAGAAACTGAAAGGTGTCGCCAAAGCCCTGTTCATCATGGATCAATAACGTCTTGCCCGGAATCGGGGCGCCACTCCACCGTGGCTTTTGCACTTTGCGTTCGATCCTGGTGGTGTGCGGCAGGCTGTAGCGCCATTGATATTCCCGCCAGCCGCGCTCGAACTCCCCCATCAGCAACAGGGTTTCAGCCAGATCAAAGCGCCCGACCAGATCGCCGGGGATGGCGGTGACGAGTTGTTCCTGGATGCGAAGCGTTTCTTCCAGCATACCGCGGGGGCGGATGGCTTGAATAAGTTGCTTCCACAACAAGATCGGGGCGCTTCCCGTGACCAGGGCTGGGCGCAGCCGGGCTTCGGCCTCTTCCAGTCGATCTTGCTGCAATAAGGCCGCGACCTCGGTTGCCAGGGGGGCAGGGGCGTTCATACGGCTACGCGGCCCCATTCTGGTTCAGAATTTTCAGCAATGGTTCGAGATAAGGCTCATAACGCCGCCAACGCCCCGCCGAACTGCTGTAAATAGGCTGCCGGACTTGGGCGGCGCTGGCCGTTCTCACCGCCCCTTTGTTCCGGTGAAAGCTTAAGCAGGATTCGTCCCAAGGCAGGTCTAGAAAGTTGATCAGTCGGCGTGCTTGTCCGTCAAGATCTGACACTAAGGCTTCGTAATCAACCTCAATAAACAGGTCGGCAGGCAGAATGGAGCGCCAATACTCCATAAGTTTTGCATAGGAGAGATAAAAGCGCCCCAGATCTTCCAAGCTATAGGCGAACGGCTGAAGCGAAGAAAAAAGCTTTGTGTAGCAAGATAAACAAGTGTCCACCGCATTGCGGCGGCAATGAATGATCCGTGCATTGGGCAATATCTGACGGATCAGCCCGATATGCAAAAAGTTGGCGGGCATTTTATCGACCGCATAACGAATATGCTCTTGTGTGCCCGCCAGGAATGGCAACGTCTGTTCCAGGTATTGGGCACCAAAGGCGGCCAAGTCCTGATCCGACAGGCGAGACATCTCGGCCGGATACACCCCGATCCGGTCCGCCAGGCGTTGGATGTCCGGTCGTTCCCCCAGACCGATGACCTGGGGATGGGCGGCAAGAATCTGCTCGATCAAGGTTGTGCCAGATCGCATCATCCCGACGACAAAAACGGGTCTGTCGGAAGTCGGCTGGCCGTTGATAACGCGGTTCACAGCATCAGCGGTAAAGACCTGTGGAAATTGCTCCATCCAGGACTGCGTGGCGTCTGCGTCGAAAAAGACAGTCTGGCGCACCAGTTGATTGCCCAGATGCAAATGCTTGAAGGCCAGATCGTCCTGTTTTGCATCCAGATAGGATTTAGCCAAGGCGAAGTGCATCATCTGGCGATCTTTTAAGGCTTGGGTTGCCGGGCTGTTCAAGGCCGCTTCCATGGCGTTGATATCGGGATCGCCTGGGGAAAAGGTTTTTAACTCGGCCCGGTTGAACCACAAGGCAGCCTGTTGCGGTGATGCCGCCAGCAGGCTGTCGTAAAGCGCCAGGGCATCACTGTTGCGCCCCAGTTCGGCCAGCAAGACTGCTTTGTTGCGCTTTGCTTCCAAGCCATCGGGACCACGGATTTCTTCAGCTTTGCCAAAACAGGACAGCGCTTCCTCGAAACGGTTCAGCCCCTGCAAGGCCCGTCCCATCTCATTCAGAGCGGCAGGGTGGGATCGAGCAGACGCAAGGGCTTTACGCGCACTTTCCATTGCGTCTTGGAAATACTGTTCCTCGTTCAGGATTTTCGCTTTGGTCGTCAAAAGCCCAGGATGCTGAGGGGCAAAGGCAAGCCCCTGTTCCAACCGCCCCAATGCCTCTGCGGTGCGTCCCGCCGCTTTTTCGATACCGGCCATATTGATATAAACATCAATATGTTGTGGATTGAGAGAGAGGGATTGCGACGCTGCCTTGCGGGCATCGTCCAGACGGCCTTGTTCCTTTAAGACACGAGACAGGTTGCTGTATGCCTCGGCATAGGCGGGGTCCAAATCCAAGGCTTGCAAATAGGTTTTTCCGGCCCGATCAAGCCATCCCATCCGGCTATAGGTGTTGGCGAGATTATTAAGGGCCTGCGGCCAGCCGGGGGTAAGCTCGATCGTCCGTTCCAGGCAAAGCGCGCTTTCATCCAGCTTGCCGCTTTCTTGCAGAATAATGCCCAGATTATTCCAGCCTGCCGCCATCGCGGGGGCCTGGGAGACGGCGCGCCGCGCGGCCTGTTCCGCCTCTTCTAAAAGGCCAGCCTGTCGGCACATTTCCGCAAAATTGCTGAGATATTGCGGGGGAATGCGGGGAACTTGGCAAGCTTGCCGCAAATGCTGAATGGCCAGGGCCAGGTCGCCATAGGCATGGGCGATCAGACCCAAAAGATGCAAGGCGTCGGGCTGGCCGGGCCATACCGCCAGAACACGTTGGCAAAACAACTGGGCCTGATCCACCTGTCCCGCTTCCCAGTGGGCATGAGCCCGCTGCAGGGCTTGCTCAATGGTTATGTCTTCGGATTGTGGGGAAGTGGGTTTGCGGGCCATGCGAATAGCCTTTGATAAGAAGGATCAGGCCAAAGAATGTTTGTGTTATCCATGTATCATGGCAAGGCTGCGGGCGTATAGGCGAACGGCCTCGGGAGGTTATCTGATTCCCAAGGCCGTTTTTGATGGCCGCAAAGCTTGATTAGAAGCCGACAATGGCCTTCAAGACGCCAGTATGGCTTTGATACTTGGTGCGCAACTCGCCTTCATATTCTGCGCGAAGCGACAGATTATCGGTGCTGGACAGAGTGGCGAGCGCCCCCAATTGAAGGCCGTCGGCGACAGTCCGGTTGGTTGACGAGGCAAAGGCCTGTCCACCCATGATGCCGTTGGTGACGATCGGGCTTTGGGTATAGTCATGCAGCCACGCCGCACGGACCTCTGGCTTGAGCGCCCCCAGGCTGGTGTCGATATTCCAAGACGCCTTGACCCCCAAATCCTGTGTTACGCTGTTCGTGGTGCGCTGATCGACCCATAGATTGGCGATACCAGCACCGGTTTCAGTGTAGGAGTCGCTGATTGACTGCAACCACCGCAATCCGGCGATAGGGGTCAGGGTGGTGTCGCCAAAGGGCTGATCCCAGCCAATTTCGCCACGGGCCAGATATTGATGACCGGTATAGGACGACGATGCGGTCGAGCCCAAAACCGAAATGGCGCGGGATTGGTTGACGCTGTTGTACCCGGCCCCCAACTGTCCGTCAAAGAAGGCTTGCCCTTGGCGGTAGGTGCCATAGAAGGTCAGTTGATAGCTGTCCATCTTGGTGGCAGAACTGTTGGAATCATCGGCGCCGTTGCTCCAACTGCGCACCCAGCT
>JASLCK010000267.1 GCA_030151865.1 Rhodospirillaceae bacterium
CCATCATGAGCGACGCCGACGTTATCGTCGTCGGCGCCGGGATCATCGGCGCGGCCTGCGCCCACCGGCTGGCGGGGGATGGGCTTCGGGTGCTGCTGCTGGACAATCGCAGCGGCGGGGCCACCAACGCCGGAATGGGCCATCTGGTCTGCCTGGACGACAGCCCAGCGGAACTGGCGTTGTGCCATGACAGCCTGCGCCGCTGGAACGCCCTGGTCCCCGATCTGCCCGCCGATTGCGCCTGGAGCGGCTGCGGCACTTTATGGCTGGCGCAAACGCCCGAGGAGATGGAAACCGCCAAGCACAAGGCGGCGACCTTCCGCGCCTTGGGCATCGACAGCCATCTGATCGGCGCACAGGCCCTAGCCCAATTGGAACCGTCGCTGCGCCCCGGCCTGTCGGGTGGTTTAAAGGTGCCGGGCGATTCCATCATTTATGCCCCCAACGTCGCCCGCTGGTTCGCCGCCAATGGCGGGGCCAACCTGCGCTGCCGCGAGGCCGAGGTGACCGCCCTGGTGGGCAGCACCGTGCATCTGAGCGACGGCGGGCGGTTGGTCGCCCCGCATATTCTGATCGCCAACGGCCTGGACGCCGCCCGGCTGCTGCCGGAACTGCCGATCCGCCCCAAAAAGGGCCATCTGGCCATCACCGACCGCTATGACCACGGCATCAAACATCAGTTGGTCGAACTGGGCTATGGGGCCAGCGCCCATGCCAGCAACGGCATGTCGGTGGCCTTTAATGTCCAACCCCGTCCCACCGGGCAGTTGCTGATCGGATCGTCGCGCCAATTCGACGACACCAGCCGCGCCGTGGCCTTTCCGGTGCTGCGCCAGATGCTGCGCCGTGCCGCCTGGTATTTGCCCGATCTGGCCGACATGACCATCATCCGCTGCTGGACCGGCCTGCGCCCCGCATCCCCCGATGGATTACCGCTGCTGGGCGAACATCCCAGCCGTCCCGGAATTTGGTTGGCGGTCGGGCATGAAGGGTTGGGGGTGACCACCGCCCCGGGCAGCGCCGAAATCCTCTCGGCCCTGATGACGGGCCGCCGCCCATCGCTGGACCCGTCGCCCTATCTGGCGTCCCGGTATCTGGACGCCGCCCCGGTCAAAGGATAGCGCCATGCACACAGGGATTGCGCCGCCGACAAGCGGGATCATCAGCCTGACCATCGACGGCGAGGTGGTGCAGGTGGCGTCAGGCACCAGCGTTGCCGCCGCCATCAGCCAAAGCCGGTTGGATCAATGCCGTATCTCGGTATCCGGTCAGCCGCGCACGGCCTTTTGCGGTATGGGAATTTGCCAGGAATGTCGGGTCAGCATCGACGGCAAACGCCGCCCGGCCTGCCAGACCCCCTGCCGTCCCGGCATGGTGGTGGAGCGGTTGAAATGAACGACGATCTTTCCCTGCCACCCTTGCGGCAAATGGCCTGCGACATTCTGATCATCGGGGCCGGACCGGCCGGCATGGCGGCGGCCATCGCCGCGGCCGAGTGCGGCAAACGGATTCTGGTGCTGGACGACAATCCCCGCATGGGCGGGCAAATCTGGCGCGACGGCCCCACCGTGCGCCACGGCCTGCTGGCCAGCCGCTATCGC
The DNA here is from genome assembly GCA_030151865.1 of Rhodospirillaceae bacterium. Taxonomy (GTDB): domain Bacteria; phylum Pseudomonadota; class Alphaproteobacteria; order Rhodospirillales; family Magnetospirillaceae; genus JASLCK01. The sequence continues at coordinate 1,602 of JASLCK010000267.1, forward strand.
CGCCGCTTTGCCGAGGCGGGCGGCATCGGCTTTTTGCCCGGCTGTAAAATCCAAGGGGCCATCGCCCCCCATCGCCTGTTGTTCGAAGATCAGGACGGCGGCGGCGTCATTGCCTGGAAGCGCCTGATCCTGTGCACCGGCGCGCGGGAATTACTGCTGCCCTTTCCCGGCTGGACCTTGCCCGGCGTCACCGGCGCGGGCGGATTGCAAGCCCTGGTCAAGGGTGGGATGTCGCTGACCGGCCAACGGGTGGTGGTGGCGGGCAGCGGCCCCTTGTTGCTGAGCGTCGCCAAGACTGCCCGCGAGGCCGGGGCCAAGATCACCGCCATCGCCGAACAAGCCCCGCTGGACCGTCTGACCGCGTTTACCCTGGGATTATGGCGTTGGCCCGGTAAAGCGGTGCAGGCGGCGAGGCTGATTGATCCCCATTACCGCACCGGCATCCATGTGGTGGAAGCCATCGGCACCGACAGGCTGGAGGCCGTGCGGCTGCGCCAGGGCGAGCGGGAATTTCTTGTCCCCTGCGACCGGCTGGCCTGCGGCTTCGGTCTGGTGGCCAACACCGAATTGGGGGTGTCGCTGGGGTGCCGGGTTCAAGACGGAGCCCTGGCGGTGGACCAGCATCAAACCACCAGCGAACCGGGCATTTATGCGGCGGGGGAATGTGCTGGCGTCGGCGGATCGGAACTGGCGCTGTGCGAAGGGGAAATCGCCGGATATGCCGCCTGTGGCGATCAGGCCAAAGCCGATGCCCTGGTGGCGAAGCGCGATCATTGGCGGCATTTTGCGGCCCGGCTGGCCGATTGTTTCGCCTTGGCCCCGAGGCTGAAAACCCTGGCCCGCCCCGACACCTTGTTATGCCGCTGCGAGGATGTTTCCTACGCCCAAGTGACCGCAGCCGGATCGTGGATCGCCGCCAAGCTGGCCAGCCGCAGCGGCATGGGACCATGTCAGGGCAAGGTCTGCGCCACCGCCGCTGCCCATCTGTTCGGCTGGCGACCACCCGATCCCCGCTTCCCCTTAACCCCCATCAGGGTCGATACCCTGCTGAGGGCCGAAGATGTAAACGACTGATCTTCCCAACTCCCGATGACGCAATGCTTCATCGGGAGTTTTTTTATGCCCCCAAAATACATCTCAAAAAAATGCCACCGGCCATGGCAAAATCCACATTAAAACAACTAATAGGATTAAATTTTGGAATTTTAGAATCGACAAACAACCATGAAACAACGGTTTAACCAGGAGTTCAAGATAGCCGACAACTGATCAGATAAAAAATTCTTTCCCTCTCAGGTTGTGCACATTCGATGAAAATGCCATGCTTCCATCTGAAGCACGTTAAGGTTGCCAATTTTACGGCGCACATCTTTTAGGAGAGGATTTAATCATGGATTTTTATCTCGGCAGCATCGTCTTATGGCCAATGCGGTGGATCCCCGAATATTGGGCTGTGTGCGACGGCAGCCTTTTGCAAATTCAGCAATATCAGGCGCTGTACTCGCTGCTTGGTACGGTCTATGGCGGCAATGGCACCACCAACTTTGCTCTGCCTGATTTGCGCGGGCTTTTGCCGGTCGGCTCTCCGCAGACCACCACTGCCGGGATCAAATACGGAACCCAGATGGGGACGTTCAGCAATTACGGCACGACATCCCCCCTGCCCACCAATTTTTTGCCCGCGCACAATCACACCGTGACGCTGGCCCAGCAAACATTGGCGCCGGTCACGGCCCAGGCCAGCATTCCGGCCGTCTCCAATACGACTGGGGCCGTCAGTATCCCTGGCACCGGCGTATCGCTGGCCCAGTCTGATGATTCCGCCATCGGCGGCGCCCCCACGATCTATAGCACCACCCCCCCCAACACCACTCTGAAGCCCTTCAACGTCTCCGTGCCCGGCGGCACTATTCCGGGACAAACCGTGACCACCAGTACAGCCAGCGGCAGCACTACCCCCGTCAACCTGACCGTGAACGTTCCGGGTGTCCTGACCCTGAATTACATCATTTGCACCAACGGCCTGTATCCGATGCGCCCCTGATCCGCCCCATCGATAGCGTCAAAGCATTCTCAAAAATACAACTATTAGGAGATAATCATGGATTACTATCTCGGAGAAATCATCATTTGGAGTGCCCCTTGGCTGCCTCAAGGCTTCATGTGGTGCAATGGGGCCCAGCTTCAGGTTTCGCAATATCAGGCGCTCTTTGCCATCATCGGCACGACCTATGGCGGCAACGGAACCACAACATTCGCCCTTCCTGATCTGCGCGGTGTCCTGCCACTGGGAGCAGCCAATCTGACACCCGGCGCCAAGGCCGGGACCCCGATGTCTATTCCGAACAGCGGTTATGCTCTGACCGGTCCGATTCGCCTGCCTGCACACGCTCATAACGTCCAGATTCCCAGCAGCACAGTTCAGGCGACAAACGCCAGCGTTTCAATTCCGGTGGTCAACACCCTTACCAATGCAACAGCAACCCCTGGGATCAACACGGTCCTCTCGGTCGCCGATGACGCCGGCATTGGTGGTGCTCCGACCATTTACAGCACGGCGACGGCCAACACCAACTTGAAGCCGTTTAACGCTCAGGTCCCCTCACAAACGATCCCCGGCAGCACGGTAACCAGCACAACGGCGGGTACGGTCGCTGACGGCGTGATGGTGCCGGTCAACGTTCCCGGCGTATTGAGCGTGAACTACCTCATTTGCGTTAACGGCATCTTCCCGTCGCGGGCCTGATCATCCACCCAGGAAGGAATGGCGGAACCGCCATTCCTTCTGTCGGCAGGACCGCTTTTCCCGATTTCAGCAAGGATGGCATCATGGATTTTTATCTTGGTCAGGTTTTTTTATGGGCGGGCACCTGGATTCCCAACGGGTTCGCTACGTGCCAGGGGCAGTTGCTGAGCATCAACACTTATGCGGCGCTTTATTCCATCATCGGAACTACTTATGGCGGCAATGGTCAGACAACCTTCGCCTTACCGAATCTGTCTGGCGCCGTTCCCGTTGGCGTCAACCCTAACGGCATTCCGCTCGGACACACAGGCGGGCAACCTTTAGCCACGCTGGGAGGCATGGGACAGACCGCACCGCTTACCCTTATCAATCTGCCCGCGCACACTCACACAATCGCGGCCGGCAGCATGTCCGCCAATCCGGCCCAAGTCAGCATCAATATTCCGGCCGTTGGAACTTTTGACGCGGCCACCGCCAGCGGAACACCTGGCCCAACCATGTCTTTCTCCGTGCCCGACGACAGCGCCGTGGGTGGCAGCCCCACCATCTACAGCACGGCGGCGCCGACGACGACATTGAAACCCTTTGCGGCGACGGTGTCTCCCTCCGCCATTCCGCCGCAAGCAGTGTCCACGTCACCGACAGGTTTGCCAACCGGCACCCCCTTAGCGGTCAATATGCCGGGGGCGTTGGCGATGTATTACATCATCTGCATCAATGGCCTTTACCCGCCCCGACCTTAAGCCCAACCTTAAAGATGTCAGGGGAGAGCGTATGCTGGACAATCCGCGTTCGCTCTTCTCTGCTTTCAGGAAAGCATATCCATGCCGCCCATCTTTGAGCTGCGACCGCAACAAGAGGATGACGCGGTTTTTATCCAGGCGTTGATCAATCAGCATAAACAAGACAGCCTGATTCAAGCAGGGCTGCCTATATCCTTGGTCGAGCATTTGCTTCCAATGCAGGTCCGGGCGCATCTGGCGGGTATTGTAGGCGACCGCCAGGACATCATCATGTTAAACGGCGTCCCTGTTGGCCGGATCGTCATGCAACGACGCACCAATGCGCTGCATCTGGTGGAATTGCTGCTGTCCGTGGACCAACGCGGCAAAGGTTTGGGAAGCGCCCTGATTTCGTATTTGCAAGTCTACGCCCGAAAGGAGCGGATCAACATCAGCTTGAATGTTGAAGTCATCAATCCGGCTCGGGCTCTTTACAATCGGATGGGTTTTAAAGAGAGACCAATACAAGGGGTGAGTGTCCCTATGGAGTGGCGCCACGATGCAGATATTTGTAAAAGCTGACACAGCAGCCGACAAAAACCACCAATAGTTATAACTATTGGTATATCCGCAAACATAACATGCTTAATGCCGTTAAGCTCAATCAGAACGTGTTTTCTGTTGAAACCTTGATTTATTTGCACAATCCTGGCTGCAAACGCTGAGGACCGCGCGTTTTTGCGCGCGCTCACTCAACCGTCAGTGACGAAGAGGAAATGCAGCCATGCGCGCAGACCAGCCCCAGCACCGCAACCGCCACGCCTCCGGCACTGGCCGTCGCAACCGCTCTCTGGGGATCATGGCGCTGGAGCCCCGCCTGATGTTTGATGGTGCCGCCGTCGCCACCGCTGCCGCGGCCGTCGCAGATCACCATGCCGACCCGGCGGCCCACGCCGCCCCTGATGCCGCCGCCAAGGCCACCATCCCGCAAGTCGCCGCCCCGACGGAAGTGCGCGCCGCCGACCCTGCCCAGGATGGCGGCAAGAAGGAAGTGGCCTTCGTCGACACCTCGATCGACAATTACAAAGCTTTGGAAGCGGGCATCAAGGCAGGCGTGGAAATCGTCGAGATCAGCGGCGGGCAAAGCGGTCTGGCGCAAATGGCCGCCTGGGCGGAAACCCACAGCGGGTACGACACCATCCACGTCTTCTCGCATGGAACCGAAGGCAGCTTCCGTGTCGGCAGCGACACCATCACCGACGCCACCTTGCAGACCACCACCACCCAGGCCGAACTGGCCGAGATCGGCTCTGCCCTGAAGGCGGGCGGCGATATCATGCTGTACGGCTGTGACGTCGCCAACGGCGCCGACGGGCAAAAGTTCATCAATGATCTGTCCAGCGGCACCGGGGCGACTGTCTATGCCTCGACCGACGCCACCGGGTCATCCGCACTGGGCGGCGACTGGGTTTTGGAAGCGAAATCCACCACTGTCGCCTCCGACCATTCCGACGCTGACAAGGCGCTGGCGGTAACCGATTATTCCGGCCTGCTGGCCGCACCGACCACCGGCACCAATGACTTTTCGCAATTTTCGGGCACTGTACTCCTTGCGAGTAACGGGGCGTCTCCAAGAAGTTATGACGACACCAACAACGGCTTTACCTATACAGGTGTCTCCAGCGGCAATATGACCATCAACGCGGTCTCCCTGGCGGGTTATTCCGAAGTGCTGCAATACATCGCCGCAGGGGGGACCACTTGGACATATAGCAGCCTCAAATCCACCGATAGCAGCGATTTCAAGATCACCTCAATCAAGGTTGGCACCAGCACTGCGACCTTCCTGAATCAGACCTGGACCGTCACCGGTTACAAAGATGGCGTCGCCGTCTATGGGGCGACAAAAACTTTCACCATGACGACGTCCAACATTCTGCAAAGTGTTGATCTCAGCGCCAACGCCTTTGGCAACATTGACGAAATCCGTATCACCACTACCGCCAACACCTCGGGCAATCTGCGCATTGACGATGTTGTCACCGCCCCCGCCGGTCCGACAGTGCTGACGGCACCCACGTTGTCAGCCGCCAGCAATAGCGGCAGCACGTCAGACACCATCACCAACGTCACCACGCCGGTCATCACCGGCAGCGGAGCGACGACCGGGGCAATCGTCACGCTTTATGACACCGATGGTGTGACGGTATTGGGGGCAGGCATCGCCGACGGATCGGGAAACTGGTCGATCACCACATCAACCCTCGCCGAGGGTAACCATAGCCTGAGCGCCACCCAAACCGTTGGCAGCGATACTTCGGGTATATCCCCCCCTCTATCGATTACCATCGACACCATTGGTCCAGCGGCGTTGGCCACTCCGGTGCTCAGCCCCGCCAGCGATTCCGGCAGCAATAACAGCGACGGCGCGACCAATATCACCACACCGACCGTCACCGGCACGGCGGAAGCCAACAGCACCGTGACCGTCAATATCGATGGCAGCGATGTGGGTACCGTGACCGCCGATGGGTCTGGGAATTGGAGCTATACGGTCGGGTCCGCCCTGTCGGCGGGATCGCATCTGGTCAAAGCCAAATCCAGCGATGTGGCGGGAAATGCTGGCAGCTATTCCAACACACTGACCGTCATCGTTGACACGGCCTCCCCCACCAACATCACCCCCGCCGCGGCCATCTTGTCGACATCGGCGGCGACCAATGGCGCAACCTTTACCAGCCTGTCGGCCACCGACGCCACCAACATCAGCGGCTATACCGACAGCTTCACCTATTCCATCGCGGGCGGCACCGACGCGGGCAAGTTCAGCATTTCCGGCAGCAATCTGGTCATCAACAACACCGGCGGACTGACGGCGGGCAGCTATGATGTTCAGATCCAGGTGGTGGACAAGGTGGGCAACAGCTACACCAAGTCCCTGACTTTGACCGTCGCCGACGGCCCCAGCTTCACCTCGGGCAGCACCGCCAGCATTGCCGAAAACAGCGCCACCAGCACCACCGTCTATCAGGCGCAGGCCACCCCCAACAGCGGCAGCGTTTCCTATGCCCTGAGCGGCACCGACGCCAGCGCCTTTGATTTCGATACCAGCACCGGCATCCTGACCTTCAAGGCATCACCGAATTTCGAGGCCAAGTCATCCTATTCGGTGACCATCACCGCCACCGACAGCATTGGCTCGACGCCGCAAGCCGTGACCATTTCGATCACCGACGTGAATGAAGCCCCGACCGGCGGCAACAGCACCGTCAGCGGCACTCAGAACACCACTTATGTCTTCCAGACCAGTGACTTCACCTTCAGCGATCCCGACACGGGTTCGACCCCGCACAGCTTTGGTGGCGTTCAACTGACGGCCCTGCCCGCAGCAGGCACCTTGTGGCTGGACGCCAACAACGACGGGATCAACAACGACGCCGCCTTGACCGCGTCGTCCTCCATCAGCGCCGCCGACATCGCGGCGGGCAAGCTGAAGTTTACTCCGGCCAACAACGGCACCGGCACGGGCTATGCCAGCGTCAGCTTCAAGGTCAGTGACGGCAGTCTGCTGGCTGCCAGCGCCAACACCATCACCATCGACGTCGCCGCCGTGAACCAACCGCCTGTCCTGACCGCCGGGTCCAGTTCGGCAGCCTATACCGAAGGCGGCAGCGCCGTGGCGATTGACGCCACCTTGACGGTGACCGACAGCGACAGCACCACCATGAGCGGGGCCACAGCCGTCATTTCCGGCGGCTTTGTCACCGGCGACCGCCTGAATTTCACCAGTCAGAACGGTATCAGCGCAACCTGGAACGCAGGCACGCAAACCCTGACCTTAACCGGCACGGCCAGCGTCGCCAATTATCAGGCGGCACTGCGCAGCATCACTTTCGACAGCACCAGCCACGATCCGGGCAACGGCACCCGTACCGTCACCTGGCGGATCGATGACGGCGCGGCGCAAAACCATCAGAGCAATCAGCCCACCAGCACCGTGTCGGTGACCCCGGTCAACGATGCCCCGACCCTGACCACCACCGCCGCCACTTCGCCCACCTATACCGAAGGCGGCAGCGCGGTTTCGTTGTTCAGCGGCACCGCCGCCAGCACGGTGGAAGCAGGCCAGAAACTGACCCAGATCACCCTGACGGTGTCCGGGTTGCAGGATGGTTCTCACGAGACCCTGACCATCGACGGCACCGATGTCGCGCTGACCGATGGCAATTCTGTGACTTCGACGGCCAATACCTTCAGCACGGTGGTCAACGTGGTCGGCGGCACCGCCACCGTGACCATTACCCACAGCGGCGACTTTACCGCCACCCAAGCGCAAACCTTGATCGACGGCCTGACCTATCGCGATACCGTGACCGGCATCACCAGCGGCACCCGCACCGTGACCCTGACCCAGGTCAAGGATGACGGCGGCACTGCCAGCAGCGGCCATGACAGCACCACCTTAAGCACGGCGGCCACCGTCACCGTGCAACCCATCAATCATGCCCCGAGCCTGACCACCACCGCGGCGACCTCGCCCACCTTTACCGAAGGTGGAACCGCCACCAGCCTGTTCAGCGGCACCAGCATCGATATCGGCACGGGGGATTCCAGTCAAAACATCCATGCCATCACCCTGACCGTCAGCGGGTTGAGCGATGGCACGGCGGAAGTGCTGTCGGTCGATGGCAGCAATGTCACCCTGACCAACGGCACGTCCGTCACCACCACTGACAACGGCTTTTCGGTATCGGTCAGCGTGTCCAGCGGCACCGCCACCGTGACCATCACCCGCAGCAGCGATTTTACCGCTGCCCAGGCGCAAACCCTGGTGAATGGTCTGGCTTATAAGAACACCAGCAGCGATCCCACCGCCGCCGCCCGCACCGTTACCTTGACCCGTATCCAAGATAGTGGCGGCACCAGCGGCGGCGGCGTTGACAGCACCACGCTGAGCACCAGCACCAGCGTCACCGTGGTGCCGGTCAATACGGCCCCGACCCTGACCACCACTGCCGCCACTTCGCCCAGCTATACCGAAGGCGGCAGCGCGGTTTCGTTGTTCAGCGGCACCGCCGCCAGCGCGGTGGAAGCAGGACAAAAGCTGACCCAGATCACCCTGACGGTGTCCGGATTGCAGGACGGCTCTCACGAAATCCTGACCGTCGATGGCACGGCCGTGGCGCTGACCGATGGCAATTCTGTCACGTCGTCGGCCAATACCTTCGTGGCGACGGTCAACGTGGTCAGCGGCACCGCCACCGTGACCATCACCCGCAGCGGCGACTTTACCGCCGCCCAGGCGCAAACCCTGATCAATGGCCTGACCTATCGCGACAGCGGCACCGTCGCCGATATCACCAGCGGCAATCGCGTCATCACCCTGACTCAGGTCAAAGATGACGGCGGCACCGCCAACAGCGGCCATGACAGCACCACCCTAAGCACGGCGGCGACTGTCGCCGTTCATACCTTGAACCACGCCCCGACCCTGACCACCACCGCGGCGACCTCGCCCACCTTTACCGAAGATGGAACTGCCGCCAGCCTGTTCAGCGGCACCACCATCGGCCTGGGAGCGGGCGATAGCGGACAGAACATCCATGCCATCACCCTGACCGTCAGCGGTCTGAGCGATGGCTCGGCGGAAGTGCTGCGTGTCGATGGCAGCAACGTGTCCCTGACCAACGGCAATTCGGTCACCACCACCGCCAATGGCTTCAGCGTCACGGTCAGCGTCACCAGCGGCACCGCCACCGTGACCATCACCCACAGCGGTGATTTCACCACCGCCCAGGCGCAAACCCTGGTGAATGGTCTGGCCTATAAGAACACCAGCAACGACCCCACCGTCGCCACCCGCACCGTCACCTTGACGGGGATCCAAGACACCGGCGGCACCAGCGGCGGCGGCGTTGACAGCACCACGTTGAGCACCAGCACCAGCGTTACCGTAGTGCCGGTCAACAATGCCCCAACCCTGGATGCGACCACCACCCTGCCCAGCCTTGATCTGGTCAATGTCCAGACGGCCGCCCTGTTCTCGGGGGCCAGCGCGGGCACGGTCGAAGCCGGGCAAGTTCTGACCAGTCTGACCGTCACCGTCACCGGCCTGCATGATGGCGGCAATGAAGTGATCACCGCCGATGGCAGCGCTATCGCTCTGGCCAATGGCATCAGTGGCACCTCGACCGGTGGCGGCGCATTCAGCTATAGCGTCAGTGTCAGCGGCTCGACCGCGACCATCACCTTTACCCGCGCAGGCAACATGACCGGCGCCCAGGTGGTATCGCTGGTGGACAGCCTGACTTATAAGAACATCAGCGCCACCGCCACGGGCGGCAATCGCACCGTGACGCTAAGCGCTTTGCAGGATAATGGCGGCACCGACAACGACGGACATGACACCAACAATCCGTCCCTGACCTCGACCATCCTGGTGGTGGCCAATGATGTTCCCACCATCTCGGCTCCCAGCCTGATCACCTCGTCGGATAAGTCACCGAAGGCAATTTCCGGAGTGTCGATCAGCGATACCACCGGGGCCGCGACCTATACGGTGACCGTATCCACCTCGAGCGCCACCGGACAAATCCACCTGACCGGCGTGACCGCCATTGCCGGAGCCAACGACAGCGCCAGCATCACCTTCCAAGGCAGCAAGAGCGCCATCAACGCCGCCCTTGGCACCTTGAAATACACCCCCGGCGGGGTCGGGGTGGATGCGGTCAGCATCACTGTCAATGATGGCGGATCCAGCTATATTGGCGGTGCCAAAAGCGCAACCACCAGCATCACCTTTGTCACCAGCGCGCCCTCCACGACATCGGTGCTTGCGCCCAGTCAGCCTGCCACGCAGCCAGGCGCCCCGACTGTTGTCACCACGCCCACCACCACGTCAGCATCGGACACCTTGCGGACCGTGGTACGGACCGAGGCACCCCAAACCGGTTTTGTGTCCATCACGCCGACCATCAGTGTGCCGCCGGTTGCAGCCTCGAACGAAGGACGCTCAAGCACAGGGAATGCGGCTCCAGCCTCTGGCCTGACCTTAACCGCTCCGGCCCCCAGTTCCTTCCAGGTCGCCGTGATCCCCAAGAGCGCGGGAAGCGCAGACAACCTTGTGGTCAATATCCCAATCGCAGACTCGGCCTTCAGCACGGGCTCGCTGGTCAAAGTCACCGTTCCGACCGACGCATTCGCCAACACCAATGCCCGGGCCGTGGTGTCCTTAAGCGCCACCCGCGCCGATGGGGCCAGTTTGCCCGGTTGGCTCAGCTTCAACCCGCAGACCGGCACCTTCCAGGGCGCGCCGCCTCCCGGTTTTCAGGGCGTGGTCACCGTCAGGGTGGTGGCGCGCGACAATCAGGGGCATGAAGCGACCCAGGTGTTCCGCATCGCCGTCGGCGTCAATAATGCGGGCCGGGCGCCTGCCGATCAGGGTCAGGGCGAACGCGGACAGCCGCAGACCCCCGCGCCACGCGGCAATACTGGCCGGACCGGGGGCCTTTTGTCTCCCAGCGTTGACCATACCGCCCAAGGCGGTCGCCTTGGCTTGACCGAACAGCTTGCTCAAATGACATTTAAAGCCGGGATGGCCAGACAAGCGGCCATGTTCACGGCGACGAAGCGTGACAAAGTCGCGTGATGAGAAGGGGGAACAGAATGTTAGTGTCTGCTCGCGGTGCCGTGCGTCTGGCGGCTTCGGTATCGTTGATCGCCCTGTTGGGGGCCTGCTCGATGACACCCGAACCGCTGACGTCCGATCAATTGGCCCAACAGGCCCAATCTGATCGGGAAGCAATGTTCAAGGGCGGCGAACCGCTGACCCAACCCCTGACCATGTCGGACGCCATCGCCCGGGCGCTGAAGTACAACCTGGACCGGCGCTCGAAAGTGATGGAACAGGCCCTGGCCTATGATCAGCTTGACCTGGACCGTTGGGACCTGCTGCCCAAGCTGACCGCCGATGCCGGTTACACCACCCGTTCCGAGCCCTATGCCACCACGTCGCGCGACCTGATCACCCAGACCACCGGCGCCGACGTGCATCCGACTTATTCCACCGACCGCGACATCATCACGTCCGATCTCAGCTTGTCTTGGAATGTGCTGGATTTCGGGCTGAGCTATTTCACCGCCAAGCAGAACGCCGACCGCGCCCTGATCGCCCAGGAACGCAAACGCAAGACCGTGCAGAATCTGGTGCAGGAAGTGCGCTTTGCCTATTGGCGCGCCGCCGCCCATCAGGAATTGCAGGCCAGCGTCGATCAGGCCGTCACCAATGCCCGCCTAGCCCTGGAACGCGCTCATACGGTCGAGCAGGAAAATCTGCGCGCCCCGGTCGAAGCCCTGCGCTATCAGAAATCCCTGCTGGAAACCCTGCGTCAATTGACCGCAATCCAGCAGGAACTGTCGACGGCGGAAATCGAACTGGCCGCCCTGATCAATCTGCCGCCGGGCACCAAGCTGGTGCTGTCCGTGCCCAAGGCCATGCAGGTTCCCCAGTGGAATGTGCCGCTGGACCGGATGGAGGAATTGGCCTTTCAGGACAATCCCGATCTGCATGAACAGGGCTATCTGGACCGCATCGCCGTCAACGACACCCGCAAGGCCATTGTCCGGCTGTTCCCCGGCATCAGCCTGTCCACCGGGCGTCAGTATGACAGCAACAGCTTCCTGGTGGATAACCGCTGGTACGATGCCAGCGCCAAACTGAGCTGGAACCTGCTCAGCCTGGCGTCCGCTCCCGACCAGATCAATCACGCCGAAGCCAACGAAGAGATGGTCAAGTCTCGCCGTCTGGCCATGCGCATGGCGGTGCTGGCTCAGGTGCATCTGTCGGAACGCCAGTTCGCCAACGCCGTCAGCCAGTTCAAGCAGTCGGACGAATTGTGGCGGGTCGATCAGCGTCTTTATGAACTGTCCAACGCCAAGAGCGCCAATGACGCCCAGGGCCTGTTGGAACAGGTGGCCAGTCAGGCCGGGGCCATCGCCTCGCAATTGCGCCGCTTCCAGACCTATGCCCAGGTCGAACAGGCTTACGGCAAGATGCAGGCCAGCATCGGCCAGGATCTGATGCCCGACACCGTTGCCGCCCGCGATCTGCCTGCCTTGTCCACCGTGATTTCCCAGCGCCTCAAGGATTGGGAAAGCCAGGGGGCCAGCGGCGATATTCCGGTGGCCGCCACCAAACCGGCGGAGGAGCAAAAGACTGCCGCCCCCGCGCCGCAAGCGGCTGCCGATACCGGTGCCGATCCGAATGCGGGTCAGATTTCGCTCAAAAGCCTGCTGGGATCCGCTCCGGCT
>JASLCK010000294.1 GCA_030151865.1 Rhodospirillaceae bacterium
TGCGCGCCGACGGCAGCCTGTCGCTGAAGTTCAACAAGTGGCTGTTCACCAACGGCGATTCCCGTCAGCCGGAACTGGCTGGTCTGGGCGGCGCGGTGGTCGGTTCGTTCTATTCGCTGCTGATCACCTTGGGCCTGTCCTTCCCGCTGGGGGTGGCGACCGCCATCTATCTGGAAGAGTTCGCGCCCAAGAACAAATGGACCGATATCATCGAGGTCAACATCAACAATCTGGCGGCGGTCCCTTCGATCGTCTTCGGTCTGTTGGGGCTTGAGATGTTCCTGAACGTCTTCGGTCTGCCGCGTTCGGCCCCGTTTGTCGGTGGTCTGGCCCTGACCCTGGTGTCCTTGCCGACCATCATCATCGCTGCCCGCGTCGCCTTGAAGGCGGTGCCGCCGTGGATCCGCGAAGCGGCGCTGGGGCTGGGGGCGTCCAAGCTGCAAATGGTGTCCGACCATGTGCTGCCGCTGGCGATGCCTGGCATCCTGACCGGCACCATCATCGGCATGGCCCGCGCCATCGGCGAATCGGCCCCGCTGCTGATGATCGGCATGGTGGCCTTCATCGTCGATATCCCGGCCACGCCGAGCGATCCTTCGACTGTGCTGCCGGTGCAGATTTATCTGTGGGCCGCCAGCCCGGAACGCGCCTTCGTGGAGCGTACCTCGGCGGCGATCATCGTGCTGCTGCTGTTCCTGGGCGTGATGAACGCCTCGGCCATCTATCTCCGTAAGAAATTCGAACGTCGGTGGTAAGATCATGACCGTTGCAAGCGAAAGCTATTTCCAGCAAAGCGGCCGCGCCTTGTTGAACACCACCAAGGTCTCGTCCAAGGACGTCAACGTCTATTATGGCGAGAAGCATGCGCTGAAGGGCGTCAATCTGGACATCAACGCCAACGAAGTGACGGCCCTGATCGGGCCGTCCGGCTGCGGCAAGTCCACCTATCTGCGCTGCCTGAACCGCATGAACGATCTGGTGGAAGGGGCCCGCGTCACCGGGAACATCACCCTGGACGGCAGGGACATCTATGACCGCAGCCTGGACGTGGTGCAGTTGCGCGCCCGGATTGGCATGGTGTTCCAAAAGCCCAATCCGTTCCCCAAATCGATCTATGACAACGTGGCCTATGGTCCGCGCATCCATGGTCTGGCCCAGTCGGCGGCGGATATCGAAGAAATCGTTATCACCAGCCTGGAAAAGGCCGGCCTTTATACCGAGGTCAAGGATCGCCTGAACGATCCGGGCACCGGCCTGTCGGGCGGGCAGCAGCAGCGTCTGTGCATCGCACGCGCCATTGCCGTCAGCCCGGAAGTGATCCTGATGGATGAACCCTGTTCGGCGCTTGATCCGATCGCCACCGCCAAGGTCGAAGAACTGATCGACGAACTGCGGGAAAACTATACCATCGTCATCGTCACCCACTCGATGCAGCAGGCCGCCCGCGTGTCGCAGCGCACGGCTTTCTTCCATCTGGGGAATCTGGTGGAAGTGGGCGATACCGAGCAGATTTTCACCAATCCCCAGGACAAGTTGACCCAGGGCTACATCACCGGCCGCTTCGGCTGAGGTGACCGCAAGGACGATGTCGATGAAAGAAGAACACACGGTCCGCTCCTATGACGAGGAACTGGCACATCTGAACACCCTGATCGCCCGTATGGGCGGTCTGGCGGAAGCCCAGTTGGAAGGGGCCATCAACGCCCTGTCGCGCCGCGACAGCGATCTGGCCAGCAAGGTCATCGCGTCGGACGCCAAGGTGGACGAACTGGAGCATGAAGTTCATGCCTTCACCGTCCGCCTGTTGGCTTTGCGTCAGCCGGTCGCCCAGGATTTGCGCGCCATCGTCGGGGCCTTGAAAATTTCCGGCGATCTGGAACGCATCGCCGACTATGCCGACAACGTGGCCAAGCGTTCGCTGGTGCTGAACCAGTTGCCGCCCGTCAAACCGACGGCGGGCATTCCCCGTCTGGGGCGTTTGGTGCAGGAAATCGTCAAGGACGTGCTGGACGCCTATGTCGAGCAGGACGACGAGAAAGCCATCAAGGTGTGGAAGCAGGACGAGGAGGTGGACGATATGTACACCGGCCTGTTCCGCGAGTTGATCACCTATATGATGGAAGACCCGCGCAACATCACCGCTTGCATTCATCTGATGTTTATTGCCAAAAATATCGAACGGATCGGCGATCACGCGACCAACATCGCCGAGACCATTCACTTTCTGGTGCAGGGCACCCCGATCCTTGCGGAACGTCCCAAGGGCTCGACCGTCCTGCCCGATCCCTCTCGCCCGACGACGGAGGACTGATGGACCGCGATATGTCGAAGCCCCTGGTCATGGTGGTCGAGGACGAAGCCGCCTTGCTGACCATGCTGCGCTACAACCTGGAAAAGGAAGGCTATCGGGTCTGCGAAGCCATGGACGGCGAGGAAGCTCTGACCGTTCTGGCCGAACGCAACCCCGATCTGGTGGTGCTGGACTGGATGCTGCCGGTGATGTCGGGCATCGAGGTTTGCCGCCAGATCCGCCGCAAGCCGCGCACCCGCGATTTGCCGGTGATCATGCTGACCGCGCGGGGCGAGGAGTCCGACAAGGTGCGCGGCCTCAACACCGGGGCCGACGATTATCTGACCAAGCCGTTCTCGTTGCCCGAGCTGCTGGCCCGCATCAAGGCGCTGCTGCGTCGGGTTGCTCCGGCTCAGAGCAAGGGCGTCTTGCAGTTCGAAGACATCCAGATGGACCTGACGGCGCACCGCGTCACCCGCAACACCCGCAATATCCATCTGGGGCCGACCGAATTCCGCCTGTTGCAGTTCCTGCTGCAGCATCCGGGCTGCGTCTTCTCGCGCGAGGAATTGCTGAATGCGGTCTGGGGGCCGGACATCTATGTCGAACCCCGCACCGTGGATGTGCATATCCGCCGTCTGCGCAAGGCCCTGAACGGTGATTCCGACGCCGATTTCATCCGCACCGTGCGTGCTGCGGGCTATGCCCTGGACACCGAGGCGGCGGTCGCCTGATCGGTTGTTGGCTTAGAAAAACACCCCGGCGGAACGCTGCCTCCGCCGGGGTGTTTTTTTATGCGCGGGACCGTCACGGAAACTTCATCGGACCACCACAAAACCGTCCCGGCTGGTTGTTACAGTGCGTTGAAACCTTTTTGACAAGGGTATGGTCTGATGAAAGACGACTTCAGCGCGCTGGACTTCCTCTCGATCGAGGGATTCCGCATGTCCTCTCTTCCGCTTGATGGCGGCAAGGATAAGAAGAAAAAGAAGGACAAGAAGGAAAAGAAAAAGCTGAAGAAGCTGCAAAAGGCCGTCGCCGCCATGGCTCATGCCGCGCCGGGGGCTGTCGGGGCGTTGAAGGCGGTCCCCAAGCGCCGTCTGTCGCACCTGCTGCCGGTGCTGGGCCGCAAGGCGGCGCAGCGGGCCGAACTGGCCAAGTCGCTGCAAGGCTGGCCGGTGGCGCTGTCCTGGCCGCGTCAGGATGTTTCGCGTTTTCCTGGTGAAAACGACGAGATTCACCTTTCCTGATACTTTGCCATTCGATCCGCCTGACAGGCGGGTCAGGTCTTGCTAGAATGCCTGCCAGTGACTGGGGATACTGGCTTTATGGCGACACCAACCATACTTGTTGTCGAAGACTCGCCCTCGCTCGCGGCTTTGTATCAGGAATACTTAAGCGGCGAGCCCTGGGTGGTGGAACTGGCGGAAACCGGCGCGCAGGCGCTGGAGATTATCCGCGCCCGCCCCCCGCAAGCCATGCTGCTGGACATCCGGCTGCCCGATATGGATGGCCTGGATATCCTGCGCACCGTGGTGACCGAGCATTTGCCCTGTTCGGTGGTGGTGATGACCGCCCACGGCTCGATCAACACCGCAGTCGAAGCCATGCGCGACGGGGCCTTCGACTTTATCGTCAAGCCTTTCCCGCCTGAACGCCTGACCGTCACATTGCGCAATGCGCTGGAACATCAGCGCCTGCACCGCATCGTCGCCACCCTGGGCGATGAACTGGACCGTAAGCAATATTGCGGTTTTATCGGCGGATCTCTGCCGATGCAGGCGGTTTACCGCATCATCGATCAGGCGGCGCGCAGCAAGGCTACCGTCTTTGTCACCGGCGAAAGCGGCACCGGCAAGGAACTGTGCGCCGAGGCGGTGCATATGCGCTCGCCCCGGTCCAACGCGCCGTTCGTCGCCATCAATTGCGGTGCGATCCCCAAGGATTTGATGGAAAGCGAGATTTTCGGCCATGTTCGGGGTGCCTTTACCGGCGCGGTGACCGACCGCGAAGGGGCGGCGTCGCGGGCCAATGGCGGTACGCTGTTCCTGGATGAAATTTGCGAAATGGATTTGGCGCTGCAAACCAAGCTGTTGCGCTTTATCCAAACCGGCACTTTCCAAAAGGTCGGTGGCAGTCGGACCGAGCAGGTGGATGTCCGCTTTGTCTGCGCCACCAACCGCGACCCCTTGGCCGAGGTGGAAGCCGGGCGCTTCCGCGAGGATTTATTTTACCGCCTGCATGTCATTCCGCTGCACCTGCCGCCCTTGCGGGAACGCGACGATGACGTGATCGCCATTGCGTCGCGCTTCCTGGCCGACTTCACGCGGGAGGAGGGGAAGGGCTTCAAGCGTTTCTCCGCCCTGTCGGAAGCGGTGCTCAAGGCTTATGACTGGCCTGGCAATGTGCGCCAGTTGCAAAACGTGGTGCGCAATGTGGTGGTGCTCAATGACGGTGACGAAGTGGTCCCCGACATGTTGCCTCCACCTTTGAACAAAACGGTCCCGATGCCGGTCGTTGCCGCCGCCGTCGCTGCCCAGGCGGTTGCGGTGGCGCCGCTGCCGACCGCACAATCGGCTTTGGCCCAGGATGAAAGCCAGATCCGCCCGCTGTGGCAGGTGGAAAAGGAAACCATCGAACGGGCCATTGATCTGTGCGACGGCAATATCCCCAAGGCGGCGGCGCTGTTGGGCATCAGTCCTTCGACCATCTATCGCAAGCGCGTGTCCTGGGAAGGCGAGACGGCCAGCGTTTAGGACGCAGCCAATAAAAAAGCCGGGCTTGGTGGGCCCGGCTTTTTTCATGCGCAGGGATGCGCTTATTCGTCGTAGCTGACCACCGAGGTCACCGGCACGTCCAGGCGCTGGCGACCATTCAGGAAGGCCAGTTCGATGATGCAGGCGGCCCCGGTCACTTCCGCGCCCATCTTGCGCAGCAGTTCGATGGTGGCGGCCAGGGTGCCGCCGGTCGCCAGCAGATCGTCCAGCACCACCACGCGCTGACCGGGCTTGATGGCGTCGGCCTGCATCTCAACGATGTCGGTGCCGTATTCCAGGTCATATTCGTGACGGATGGTGGCGCCCGGCAGCTTGCCGCGCTTGCGGGCCATGACAAAGCCACAGCCCAGCTTCAGCGCCAGGGGGGCGGCCACCAGGAAGCCGCGGGATTCGATGCCCACCAGCAGGTCCGGCTGTTGAGCCCGCACCGCATTGGCCAGACGGCCCATGGTCACTTGCCAGGCATCGGCGTTCGCCAGCAAAGTCGAGATGTCATAGAAAAGTATCCCCGGCTTGGGGAAGTCGGGGATCTGGCGAATGTGCTTCTTGATGTCCATGGCTTAAACTGACTGAGTAATCACAAAGGGTCGATGATACTGGAAAGGCGATCTGCCTGCCAAGCCGTCTTGACGCCGTCTGCCATCCGTGGGAGGGATGACGCCTTGCCATTTGTCATGGGAAAGGGATCGCGATGAGCGGGATGCAAAGCGGGTTGGCCCGGATGGCGTGGGGCGTTGCCCTGGCCGTTGGAATGTGGGCCGCGCCCGCTGGCGCCGAAGATCGTCTTTTGGTGGTGGGCAGCGGCGAAGTGGCTGGTCTGTTTTATCCCGAAGCCGGGGCGGTCTGCCGGGTGGTCAATAAGGATGGCGACAAGAACGGCCTGCGCTGCGTGGTCGAACCCACCACCGGCACCTCGGCCAATATTCAGGCCCTGCAAAGCGGGCAGCAACAGCTTGCCGTGGTGCAGTCGCGCATCCTGGCCCAAGCGGTTGCCGGAACCGGTCCTTTTGACAAGCATCCCCATCCCGAACTGCGCAGCCTGCTCAGCCTGCATGGTGAAGCCGTGGCGCTGGTGGTTGGCCCCAACAGCAAGATCAAATCGGGCGCGGACCTGAAAGGCAAGCGCATCAGCCTGGGCGCCCCCAACAGTTTCCAGCATCTGATGTCGGAAAGTCTGTTGGAAGCCGTCGGGGTCAAGCCCGCCGAACTGGCTGCCGCCCTGGAAATGGACCCGGCCCGTCAGGTCAAGGCGCTGTGTTCCAACGAGTTGGATGGCGCCGTATTCACCGGTCTGGCCCCGATTGCCGAAGTGCAGGAAGCCCTGGACGATTGCGGGGGGGAATTGATGCCCATCAAAGGGGCGGCGGTGGATGCCTATCTGTCCAGTCACCCCGGCTATGTGCGTGAAACCATCGGCGAGGAAGATTATCAGGGCTTGAAGGCCGCCGTGCCG
>JASLCK010000308.1 GCA_030151865.1 Rhodospirillaceae bacterium
ATGGATTTGAAGTGATGGTGCAGCGAAGATGGGCTCATATTGACCCGGCGTGCCAAATCTTCGATCCGCAAGGGGGCCGCGTAATTTTCCCGCAGCCAGTCGATCGCCTTGGCAATCTGGTGGGACGGGCTGTCGGTCAGGACGATCTGACGCAGCCGGTGTCCTAAGTCGCCCGTCAGCAGGCGATAAAGAATTTCCCGTTCGATCAGCGGATATAGGACCGGTATATCCTGGGGCGCAGACAGCAAACCGATCAGCCGCGCCACCGCATCGCGCAGTCCCCACGGCAAGGGGGTGACGGCCATGCCGCGTTCGTATCCTTCGGGCGACAAAGTCGGCGGGGGCAGATCCTCGCTCAACAAGGTGGCCAGCAAGGATCGGTTCAAAATCAGCGTCAGCGACAAATAGGGGCGTTCCGGCGCGGCTTGGGTGACATTGCACACAACCGGCAAATCAAGCGCACTCAGCAGGATGTTGCCGGGGCCGTAAACATAAGTTTCATCCCCCAGGGTCGCCTGTTTGCGCCCCTGCACCACCAGGGTCAGACTAGGCGGAAGCACGCAATATTGCGGCTCGGTCGGGGTGGTCTGGCGGAAAAACACCAAGCTGGGCAGGGCGGTTTCCGTCATGCCGCAATCCCTGGCGTATTGTTCAATCAGGGACGTCAAAAGCGGTTCGCTGATATCGGTGCCAATGGGGCCGCTGCTCATGCTTGATCCTTGCCAATTAACGCGGTTAAGGCATGACGAAGATAGCGCCGCCGACAGAGCGTCGGCAAAGCTGTTTTAAGGTCTGTGCAGGATCAGGCAAGAAACTTGCAGGATCGATCTACCGCCCGCCCGAAGATTTAGGCACTCTTGTGCCAACATCAATCCCAGCCGGAGCATTGTCATGCCGCTGCACAGCCACGGTTACGCCGCCCAGTCGGCCACCACCCCCCTGGCCCATTTCCATTTCGAACGCCGCGATCCGCGCCCCGATGACGTGGTGTTGGAAATCCTCTATTGCGGCGTCTGTCATTCCGACATCCATCAGGCCCGCAACGAATGGCACAACAGCATTTATCCAATGGTGCCGGGCCATGAAATCATCGGCCGGGTTACTCAGGTCGGGGCCAAGATCAGCCAGTTCAAGGTGGGCGATCTGGTCGGTGTCGGCTGCATGGTCGATTCCTGCCAGCACTGCGAAGCTTGCGAAGCCGGACTGGAACAGTACTGCGCCGAAGGTCCGACCCTGACCTATAACCACAAAGACCGCCGCGACCATCTGCCGACTTTCGGCGGCTATTCCGACAACATCGTGGTGTCGGAAAAGTTCGTGGTGCGCATTCCCGACGGCCTGGACCCCAAGAGCGCCGCCCCGCTTTTGTGCGCGGGCATTACCACCTATTCGCCGCTGGCCCATTGGAAAGTCGGGCCGGGCATGAAGGTGGCCGTGGTCGGTCTGGGCGGCCTGGGCCATATGGGTCTGAAGTTTGCCAAGGCCATGGGAGCCGAAGTCACCCTGTTCACCCGCACGCCCGGCAAGGAAGCGGAAGCCCGCCGTCTGGGGGCCGATCATGTGGTGCTGTCCACCGATCCGGCGCAGATGAAGACGGTGCAGGGCCAGTTCCATCTGGTGCTGGACACCGTGCCCAACGCCCATGACCTGAACCCCTATGTTGCCACGTTGCGCTTGGACGGCACCTTGGTGATCGTCGGCATGCTGGGTCCGATCGAACCGGCGCTCAACAGCGTCAGCCTGATCCTGGGCCGCCGCTCGGTGGTCGGTTCCGCCATCGGCGGCATCGCCGAAACCCAGGAAATGCTGGATTTCTGCGCCAAGACCGGCGTGACCTGCGATGTCGAAATGCTCGACATCAAAAACATCAACGAAGCTTACGAACGCATGCTGAAAAGCGATGTGCGCTACCGCTTCGTCATCGATATGGCCACCTTGCCCAAGAAATAATCCCCCAAGAAAGAGCGCGGAAACAGCTGGGCGCGGGCCGATGGTCCGCGCTCCTTTTTTGTCCGCTGTCACACCGGCTTCGCTCGACAACGGGCCGGGCTTACCTCTACAGTGCGGACCCTGTTTTTGGCTCCCTCCACAAAAAGGAAGCCGCTGGCCTTGGGGGCGCTGCCCGGTGTCTTTGTCCGCTGACAATCTGCGTGTTGTGCTCCGGCTGTGCGCCGCCCATGGGCTGGCCTTGATCGGCGTCTTCGCCTTTCCCGCCCTGATGCCGGTGTTCAAAGGCGCCTGGGGTTTGTCGAATACCGAAACCGGCTGGATCGCGGGGGTTTACTTCCTGGGCTATGCCCTGGCGGTGCCGGTGCTGACCAGCCTGACCGACCGAATCGATGCCAAGCGGGTGTTTGTCTGCGGCACGCTGTTGTGCGCCCTGGCGGCGGGCGGGTTTGCCCTGCTGGCCAGTGGGCTGTGGTCCGCCATGGCTTGGCGCTTTCTGGGCGGGGTGGGTCTGGCAGGCTGTTACATGCCGGGCCTGAAGGCCCTGGTGGATCGGGTGACCGGCCCCGGTCAGGCCCGCGCCATGAGTTTCTATACCGCCAGCTTCAGCCTGGGCACCATGCTGTCCTTTGCCGTGGTCGGCGAGGCCGAGCGTTTCCTGGGCTGGCAATGGGCCTTTGGCGTCGCCGCCCTGGCGGCGCTGGCCGGTTGCCTGCTGGCCTTGGGCTTGTCGTCGGTTCATCCCAAGACCGAAGCCCGTCCTAAGGGCGGATTGCTGGATTTCCGCCCGGTGTTCCGCAACCCTGCCGTCATGGGTTATGTGCTGGGCTATGTCTGCCATATGTGGGAATTGTTCACCTTCCGCGCCTGGACGGTGGCGTTTCTGGCCTATGTGCTGGCAGCCAATGGCGGGGACGCCGCTCTGCCTCCGGCCCAGGTAGCGACCTTGTGTTCCCTGGTGGCGATCATCGCCAGCATCGGCGGGGCTGATCTGGCCATCCGTTTCGACCGTGCCCGCCTGTGCCGTCTGGCCATGCTGGCCTCGGGCGGTTCGGCCCTGCTGCTGGGGGTGACGGCTGCCTTGCCCTATTGGGTGGCTGCTGCCGCGGCGATGATCTATACCGCGCTGGTGCAACTGGATTCGGCGGCACTGACCACCGGGGCCATGCTGGCCGCCGATCCGGCGCGGCGTGGTGCTACGGTGGCGCTGCACAGCCTGCTGGGCTTCGGCTCGGCCTTTTTCGGCCCCCTGGTGCAAGGTGCGGTACTGGACGCCACCGGCCATGGCCGCACCATGGCCAGTTGGTGGGCGGCCTTCGCCCTGATGGGGGCAATCGGCTTGCTGGGGCCGCTGGCACTCACCTGGGCCAACCGGCAAAAACAGGATCCGACGGCATGACCGAGCCTCATACGCCCAGCCGGTCCGTCGCCGATTTGCGCCGCCGCCGCCGCGCCCGCCTGATTGCGGGCCGGGTCGGGCTGTTCGGGTCCGGCGCATCCCTGATGGTACTGGGTGTGCTGTCGGTGCCGACCCCGGTGCCGATCGGCTTTTTCTTCTTCGCCGCCGGGCTTTACCTGATGGCGCGCGGATCAAAGCGGGCGCGCCGTTCGGTCAAGATCCTGCGCCGCCATGTGCCGCCCTTTTCCCGTGGGCTGAACAAGGTCAAACCCCATATGCCCAAGCGGCTGCGCAGTTTCATCGAACACAGCGATCCTGGCGAATAGAACCGCCTCCGCTCTGTTTATTTTTGAACAGAAACTTTTCAAACATACCAAATTCACAAACAGCCCCCAGGGCGTTTAGCTGGCCGTTGGCAGTCCTGCCAATCCGCGCAAAGGCTTCGTCATGGATTTTCTGTTGTCGCCATCCCTGCCCGCCGCCATGGCCGTAGTCGCCGTGGCTTATGTGATCTTCGGCATGGCCGGGTTTGGTACCGCCCTGATTGCCGCCCCCTTGCTGGTGCGGCTGTTTCCGCTGCCGTTCGTCATCGCTTTGCTGGCGTTGCTGGACTTTATCGCCGCGTTGTTCACCAGCCTGCGCTTTCAAGGCGACATCGCACGCGCCGAAATCAAACGCCTGTTGCCCTGGATGCTGGCGGGCAATCTGGTAGGGGCATCGGCGTTGTTCGGGCTGGAAAGCCGTTGGCTGATCTTGCTGCTGGGGTTGTTTTTGCTGCTCTATTGCGCTTGGCAAACCTTTCTGGCCCCCACCAAGCGCAGCCTGGGACCGCGTTGGGCCGTGCCGCTCGGGTCGGTTGGCGGTGTGTTCAGTGCCCTGTTCGGCTCGGGCGGGTTTGTCTATGCTCTTTATCTCAGCGGTCGGCTGGAGACCAAGGAACAGATCAGCGCCACCCAGGCCGCCTTGATCGGCCTGTCCACTTTGATCCGCCTGACCACCTTTACCCTCGCCGGGGCCTATTTTGACATCCGCATGCTGAGCGCTGCCTTGGTGCTGCTGCCGGTGATGGCGGCGGGGTTATGGATTGGGCGGCGTATCCATATGCGGCTGACCCGTCAGCAATTCATGCAAGCCATGACCCTGCTGTTGGCAGCATCGGGCATCTCGCTGCTGGTCAAGGCCTGGTAATCGACCGAAAATTGTAATATCGGGCATTGGGAACCGCCGGACCTGTGACTATCTTGGGAACAAAGTCAGCATAGGCGGTCCATGTCCTCATCCTCTTCGTCGCTTCCTTCCCGCCTGATCGCCCGACGGACTTTGGTTGCCGCCGGTCTGGCCCACGCCCTGCATGATGGCCTGACCGACATGGTCTATGTGCTGCTGCCGGTCTGGCAGGCGGAATTTGCCATCGGCTATGGCGCGTTGGCCCTGTTGCGCGGACTTTACGCCGGGGCCATGGCGTTGTTTCAGGTGCCTGCCAGCCGTTTGACCGGACGGCTGGGAGTGCGCGCCCTCTTGGTGGGCGGCACGGTCGTCACCGCCCTGGGATATGCCTTGGCCGGGATCAGCGGCGGCATTCTGGGTCTGGTCGCCAGCCTGACCTTGGCGGGTGTCGGTGCCAGCACCCAGCATCCTCTGGCCTCGGCGGCGGTGGCCCGCGCCTATGGCGGAGCGTCGCGCGGCCCGCTGGGGCTTTACAATTTCGCGGGCGATTTGGGCAAGGCGGCTCTACCCGCCGCTTTGTCCTTTCTGCTGACGGCCTGGAGTTGGCGGCCCTCGTTGCTGGTGATGGCGGGGCTGACCCTCGCCGCCGCTCTGGTGCTGGCATTTCTCTTCCCCACGACCCCACCGCCCGAAAAAGTCGCCAAAAACGCTCCCACCGGGCAGAGCCGCGGCGGCTTTGGTTTGCTGCTCGCCATCGGCATTCTGGATTCCGGCGTCCGCATGGGCCTTTTGACTTTCTTGCCCTTTCTGCTTCAGGAAAAAGGCGCGCCCTTGCCCACCGTTGGGGTGGCGCTGGGTCTGGTCTTCATGGGTGGCGCGGCGGGCAAATTCATTTGCGGTTGGCTCAGTCAGCGCCTGGGCGTGCTCGGCACCGTGCTGCTGACCGAAGGCGGCACCGCGCTGGTCATCCTGGCGGTCATGCTGCTGCCGTTGACGACCACCATGATCCTGCTGCCGCTGTTGGGAGCACTGCTGAACGGCACCTCCTCGGCACTTTACGGCACCGTGCCCGATCTGACGCCGCCGCACCAGATCGAGCGGGCTTTTGCCCTGTTCTATCTGGGCAATATCGGATCGGGGGCCTTGTCGCCGGTATTGTATGGGCTGCTGGGCGATTGGGCGGGCATCCACTGGGGCACCATCGCCACCGCCTTGGCGGCCGTGGCAACCTGTCCATTGGCCCTGCTGCTGGCCCGCCACCTTGCCCCGACATCCCGGCAAACCGCCTGAATGAAAAGGGGGAGGGCACGAACCCTCCCCCTCATCGTCACATCCTGATGGCGGCGGCGTTACGCCGCCCGCACCCGAGCGATAAAGCTTTCCACTTCCGCCGACAGCTTATCGGCCTGATTGGTCAGGTCGGACGCCGCGTCCAACACATCCGACGCCACCCGACCGGTATCGGTGGCGGCGTGGGACACGTCTTGAATATTGGCCGACACCTGACGGGTGCCGATGGCGGCTTCGTCCACGTTGCGGGCGATTTCCTGAGTGGCCGCTCCCTGTTCCTCTACCGCCGCGGCGATGGTGGCCGAGATGTCGGATATTTCGCCAATGGTGGATGAAATGCTTTCAATGGCCTGCACCGCCTCGCGGGTGGCGGTCTGAACGCTGCCGATTTGCTGGGCGATTTCTTCGGTGGCGCGGCTGGTCTGGTTGGCCAGGTTCTTAACCTCGCCCGCCACCACGGCAAAGCCCTTGCCCGCTTCACCAGCGCGCGCCGCCTCGATGGTGGCGTTCAGGGCCAACAGATTGGTCTGGCTGGCAACATCGGTGATCAGCCCGACCACGTCGCCGATGCGCTGCGCCGCCTGGGCCAGACCATCGACGATCTGCCGGTTATGGCGGGCCTGATCGACGGCCTGACCGGCGATCTTGGACGAATGTTCGACCTGACGCCCAACCTCGGCCACCGATGCGGCCAATTGTTCTGCGGCGGCGGCAACGGTCTGAACATTAGAGGTCGCCTGTTCGGCAGCCACCCCAACCGCCTGAGCTTGCTGGGCGGCCTGCACCGATACCGACGACATCGCGCTCGCCGATCCCTGCATGCGCCCGGCGGCGCTGGCCACCGACTGCACCACCGCCTTGACCGATGCCTCGAAACTGTCGGCCAAAGCGTTCATGGTGTCTTTTTGCCGGGCGGCGGCTTCCGCTTTTTGCGCTTCGGCGGCTTCGCCCAGGCGGCGCACTTCCTGACCGCGTTCCTTAAAGACCTGGACCGTGCGGGCCATATCGCCAATTTCGTCACGCTGGTTGGTGCAGGGAATGCTGACGGCCAGATCGCCCTGGGCCAATTCCTGCATGGTGCGGCCCAAATCGCCAAGCGGATGGGTGACGCCACGGGTGATGACGAACGCCACACCCGCCGATACCAGCAGAATAATCACGCCAACCAGCCCTTGGGTACGGGCTTCATGCCAGAACGTGGTATTGACGTCGTCGATATAAATGCCGGTGCCGACCACCCAGCCCCATTCGGGCAGGCCGACCACGTAAGACACCTTTTCACGCATGGCCTGATCTTGCGGGGTCTGCCACCAATAGCGATAAAAGCCACCGCCTTGGCGCTTCACCAGATTGATCATGTCGGCAAAAATGCGGTTGCCGCGCGCGTCCTTCAGATCGGTGATGCTGGTACCGACCAGCTTGGGGTTGGTGGGATGCATCAGCATCTCGCCCGACAATGAATTGATCCAGAAATACTGATTGCCGCTATAGCGCAGGGCCGAAACCAGCTTCATCACCTTGGCCTGGGTTTCCTGGACCGAAGCCCCGGTTTCCTGCCCTTCCTTGGTCATGGCCTGGATCAGCGACTGGACATTCTCGATCTGCTCGCGGGTTTTGTATTCCCGCTCGGACAGCAGATTTTCGTCCAGAGAATTCAGCGAGACCCAGGAAAAGGCAATCAGTCCCAAAGCCCCCAGCACGACCACCAGCATCAGCCGGTACAAAACCTTTACGTTCGATAGCATCGCACACCCTAAACCAATCTATCGTATAGAATTATCTTAATCATACGAACATACACATAAGCTATAGATTTACGATAAATTATACCATTGCAAGGAATTCAATCCGCATAAATCCAACCGTCCGTTTGGCTTGTGTCCAGACCGAAACAGGGATGCGGCAAAGCGCGATGCAAAAGACGTCAGCAGACAAAGCGGCCCGACGCGGGTTTCCATTGCTCCATCTGGCGATGTGCCCTATGTTCCGGCCAATCAGCCAAAAAGCCGAAGTCTCATGACCGATATCTCGCACATCCGAAATTTTGCCATCATCGCCCACATCGACCACGGCAAGTCCACCCTGGCCGACCGCCTGATTCAGAAGTGCGGCGGGATCGAGGAACGCGAAATGCGTGACCAGATCCTGGATTCGATGGATATCGAACGCGAACGCGGCATCACCATCAAAGCTCAGACGGTGCGTCTCAGCTATAAGGCCCAGAACGGGGAAACCTATCAGTTCAACCTGATGGACACCCCCGGCCACGTGGACTTCGCCTATGAAGTCAGCCGTTCGCTGGCCGCTTGCGAAGGCTCGCTGCTGGTGGTTGACGCCAGCCAGGGCGTGGAAGCCCAGACTCTGGCCAATGTCTATCAGGCTATCGAGAACAATCACGAGATTGTTCCCGTCCTCAACAAGATCGATCTGCCGGCCGCCGAACCCGAGCGCGTCAAGCAGCAGATCGAGGACGTCATCGGCCTGGATACCAGCAACGCCGTGATGATTTCGGCCAAGACCGGCATCGGCATCGAAGACGTGCTGGAAGCCCTGGCCATGCGTCTGCCCGCCCCCGTCGGCAATGCCGAGGAGCCGTTGCAGGCCCTTTTGGTTGACAGCTGGTACGACAGCTATCTGGGCGTGGTCATTCTGGTGCGCGTCAAAAACGGTATCCTGCGCAAGGGCCAGAAGATTCGCATGATGGCCACCGGTGCCGCCTATCAGGTGGATTCGGTCGGTTACTTCACGCCCAAGATGGTCCAGGTGGACGCCCTTTATCCCGGCGAAATGGGCTTCATGCAGGCGGGCATCAAAGCGGTGGCCGATTGTCAGGTCGGCGACACCGTCACCGACGAACGCCGTCCCGCCGAAAAGCCGCTGCCCGGCTTCAAGCCCAACGTGCCGGTGGTGTTCTGCGGCCTGTTCCCGGTGGACGCCGCCGACTTCGAAGACCTGCGCGAAAGCTTGGCCAAGCTGCGCCTGAACGACGCCAGCTTCGAATACGAAGCAGAAACCAGCGCCGCCTTGGGCTTCGGCTTCCGCTGCGGCTTCCTGGGCCTGTTGCACCTGGAAATCATCCAGGAACGTCTGGAACGCGAGTTCGACCTGGACCTGATCACCACCGCGCCCAGCG
>JASLCK010000316.1 GCA_030151865.1 Rhodospirillaceae bacterium
TGGTCGGGGAGAGAGGATTCGAACCTCCGGCCCCTGCCTCCCGAAGACAGTGCTCTACCAGGCTGAGCTACACTCCGTCGCCTGCGAGGCCGTCCTTATAGCGTCATATCGGACGGTTGGCAAATGGGTTTTTAAATTTTTTTAGTAGGCCCGTTCGATGCAGAAATCGACGATGTCGATCATCGCCTGCTTGGCGGGGGTGTCGGGGAAAAGCGACAGGGCCTGACAGGCTTCGGCGCCATAATGGCGGGCGCGTTCAACGGTGTCGGCCAGGGTGTTGTGCTTTTCCATCAAGGCGATGGCCTGCTTCAGGTCGCTGCCGTCTTGCGCCTGATCAAGGTCTTCGACGGTGCGCCGCCAGAAGGCGCGTTCCTCGTCATCGCCGCGGGCGAAGGCCAGGATGATCGGCAAAGTGATCTTGCCCTCGCGGAAGTCGTCGCCCACGGTCTTGCCCAGCTTTTCCTGCTTGGCGGAATAATCGAGCACGTCGTCGATCAACTGGAAGGCAATGCCCAGGCTGGTGCCATAGGTCTCAAGCGCGTCTTCCTCGGCCTTGGGGCGATCAGCCACGACAGCGCCGATACGGCAGGCCGCCGAAAAGAGAGTGGCGGTCTTGGCGCTGATGACTTCCAGATAGGTTGCCTCGGTAGTGGCGGTATCGTTGGCGGTGATCAGTTGCAGAACCTCGCCTTCAGCAAGGACCGAGGACGCGCGGGACAAAATCGCCAGGACTTCCAGGGACCCGTCTTCCACCATCAGCTCGAACGAGCGCGAGAACAGAAAGTCGCCCACCAGCACGCTGGCCTTGTTGCCCCACACCGCATTGGCTGACGCCATGCCGCGCCGCAGATCGCTTTCGTCGACCACGTCGTCATGCAGCAAGGTGGCGGTGTGAATGAATTCGACGCAAGCCGCCAGTTTGACGTGGCGTTCGCCCTGATGGCCGCACAGCTTGGCCGAAGCCAGGGTCAGCATCGGGCGCAGACGCTTGCCGCCAGCGGCGATCAGATGCCCGGCCAGTTGCGGGATCAGCTCGACCGGGCTGTGCATGCGTTCGATGATGGTGGTGTTGACCTTATCAAGGTCGTTGCTGACCAGGGCCGTCAAACGGTCCAGAGATGCCTGCTTGCCCTGTTCCTGTTCGCGCTTGATGACCTCGGCCACAATCGGTCCCCTATTCTTAAACATATAATGTGTGCCCCGCAGAAAGCTGGTCGCTGCGGCGCGGCGAGCATAAGGTTGTCAAACCACCGTGGTCAAGATTACAACGGAGCAAAACCGCAATACGCCATGATGGTCGTCAAATGGGGGAAATTGATGACACTGCTGACCCAAGATCAGTTGCTTGATGGCAAGGTGACGTTGGCCCAACCGGCCGAAGGATATCGCGCCGCTATTGACCCGGTATTTTTGGCCGCCGCCGTCGCCGTCAAGGCAGGTCAGCGGGTGTTGGACGTGGGGTGCGGTGTCGGGGCCGCGTCGTTGTGTCTGGCGGCGCGGGTAGCGGCCTGCCGGGTGGTGGGAATGGAAATCCAGCCTGCCCTTTTGTCGCTGGCCTGGGATAATGCCGCCACCAACGGCGTCGATGACCGGGTGCATTTCATTCAGGGCGATCTGTCCGATCCGCCTGCCGCCGTGGTGGCGGGGGGCTTTGACCATGTCATGACCAATCCGCCTTATATGGATAACGGCACCCATTCCCCACATGAAGGCAAGGCTGCCGCCAATCATGAAGGCGAACTGTCACTGAACGACTGGGTGCGCAATTGTCTGGCCCTGCTGGCCCATAAAGGCACGCTGACCATGATCCACCGCGCCGATCGCCTGGATGATCTGATGGCGGCATTGCAGGGGCGGGCGGGCGATATCGCTGTTTGGCCGCTGTGGCCCAAGCGCGGGCGACCAGCCAAGCGGATTTTGGTGCGGGCCCGCAAGGGGGTGCGTTCCCCCACGCAATTGCTGGCGGGGATGGTGCTGCACGGCGATGACGGACGATACACGCCCGCCGCCGAAACGGTACTGCGTCTCGGCGGCGGGATTGAATGGGCGCTTTAGGGCCTTTGATCAGACATATTTGACCGTGGTCATCATGCCTGCCGCCATGTGGAACAGATTATGGCAGTGGCAAACCCATTCACCGGGATTATCGGCGTCGAAGGCGACGGTGACGCTGGTCATGCTGGGGACGATCACGGTGTCGCGCAATGCCCCGGCCAAGCGACGCCCGCCCAAGGCCACCACCTGGAAGGCATGGCCGTGCAGATGCATGGGATGCATCATGTCGCTGTGATTCATGAAGGTCAGTTCCACCCGTTCGCCCCGTTTGACGCTCAGCGGCTTGTGCTGGCCGAAGCTGTCGCCGTTCAGGGTCCACTGATAGCCCATCATATTGCCCTCTAGGCTGAGGGTCAGACGCCGGTCGGCCTGACGACGGCTTAAAGAGTGCAGGGCGGTCAGGCGGCTTTCCAAATCCAGGGACAAAGTGTCGCTGGCCTGGGCCGCCTGATTGTCCAGCTTGGCGATGTCGGCCCCCTTGGTGGCGAGGATGATGCCGGTTTGCTCGCGCGCTTCCTCGCGCCGGGCCAGCACCGGCCAGGCGCCGCCGTCCTTGGGGATGGTCAGCAGGATGTCGAGGCGTTGGCCCATGGCGATGGGAAAGCGCGAGCCCGGCACCGGCTGAACCGGATTGCCATCCACCGCCACCACATCGCCGCGCAGGCCGGGCAGTTCGATGAAGAAGGCGGTGGTGGTCGCACCGTTGATGATGCGCAGCAAGACGCGCCCTCCCGCTTCGACACGGGTTACCTGGGGGTCGTCCAGGGTGCGGTCATTGGCCAGATAGGCGTCGTAATCCAGATCATTGGCATGGGACATGCCGCCCATCATGGAATGCTGCCCATGGCCTGCCGCGCCCTGGTTCATGTGCATGGCATGCATGGCGGTCATATCCATGCCGGTTTGTTGTCCCGCTTGTGGATTGGGCGGCATGGAATGTTGCGGCATCTGACTGTGATCCATGGATCCGTGGTCCATCGAACCATGGTCCATTTGTCCCATGCCGCCCGAATGCTGCGGCATTTGCCCGCCGTGATGCATGGTGGCGTGGTCGGGGGCGCTCATCCCCGTCAATTTGGCGAATTGTTCGGCCGGATCCGTGAAGGAAAAGTCATGCAGCAGCATCACCACTTCCTGACGGTCGGCTTTGGGGTCTTCGCGCACGATCATCGGGGCGGCCATCAGGCGTTGTTCCTGCAGGCCGTGATGGCTGTGCATCCAATGGGTGCCGGGGCGCAGGGCGTAATCATAGCCCAGGCTGGCCCCGCCGGGGATGGGGGCTTGAGTCAGACCGGGGACGCCATCTTGGGAGTTGGGCGGGGTCTGGCCGTGCCAATGCAGCACGGTCGGTTCGCTCAGACGGTTCTCGACAACAGCCGAGAACCGTTGCCCGGCTTCGGCGATCAGGCCGGGAAGACCGCCCGGGCCGGTGATGCCGTAAACTTTGGCGGGTTTGCCCAGCACATCCAGGGTGCGGCTGTCGATGACCAGCGACAGCGGGGCCGACGACGGGGACGACGACGGGGCGGCGAACAGGGAACGGGACGACAAGGCCGGTGCGGCAAAGCCAGCGGCAGCGACCGACGCCAGAAACTGGCGGCGCGATAAAGACATGGAAAAAGCTCCATCAACAGGAATGACTGAAACGAAACAGGTTCAGAGATTGCTGGTGA
>JASLCK010000317.1 GCA_030151865.1 Rhodospirillaceae bacterium
TCAGCGCCGAGCAATTGGCCAATGCGGTGGTCCAGCTTTACCGCACCCATCTGCCCGCCGCCGAAGATGTGTTCGATCCGGGTCCCTTGCCTGCGCTCCGCGCCCCGCGCGACCCCAGGGAGCCGCGTGAGCCCCGTGAACCCCGTCCGCGCCGTCAGGATAGCGAACTGGGGCAATGTTCCTGGTTCCGCCTGAACATCGGGCGTCAGAAGAATGCCGATCCGCGCTGGCTGATCCCGATGATTTGCCGTCAGGGCAAGATCACCAAGCAGGAAATCGGGGCGATCCGCATCTATGAGCGGGAAACCCGTTTCGAAATCCGCCTGGATGTGGCCGAACGCTTCGCCGCTGCGACCACGCAGACTCAAAAGGGCGAACCGCGCATCGAGCCCTTGGGCGAAAACCCGCCCGCCATTCCGGCTGGCGAGGTCGAGGGGCGCCCGCAGCGCCAAGCCCGCCGTCCGCGCCGTTATGAAGACGCCATGGCCCTGGTGGAAGGCGAGGGTGAACCCGCTCGCCTGTCCAAGTCGGGCCGTTCGGGTCGTCATGAGGACCAGGAGCAGGGCCGCGACAACGCCGCCCCCCAGGCCGAACCCGCGTCGCATGAAGCGCCCAAGCGGGACTATGCCCCCCGAGACTACGCCCCCAAGGTCAAGCCCGATTATGCCGCCAAGCCGAAGGCGGATTATGGCGACAAGCCGAAGCGTGACTACGCCAAGCCCGATCGCTTTAAGGCCGACAAGCCCAAGGGGCCGCGCGGCAAGGCCGAGCATGGTTCGCACGATGACTTTGCCCCCCGTGGTCACGGCAAGGGCGGGGACACCGGCAAGGGCGGCTATCAGCCCCGCAAGCGCCCCCGTTAAACAGACAGGGCGTGCCCAATAAAAAAGGACAGACGGCTGATGGGCCGTCTGTCCTTTTCCTTTGCCGGGATGATGGCCGGATCAGCGGGGCGCGGCTTGGAAGGTGACCTCGCGGCCCCAGAAGCGGCGGGCCAAGGCGGTAACCCGTGCGGCATCGCCGGTGGTAAAAAACTGGGTCGGAGCAAAAGGCGCGGAAAACTCCGGGTGGCGCTCCAGATAAGCTTTTAAACTGCGGGCCGTCAGATCCGGCTGGGAGAGGATTTCCACTCCCAGCGGCAGGGCTTCGGCAAACAGGTCGGTGACCAGCGGATAATGGGTGCAACCCAACATCACCGCTTGCGGTGGACGATCCGACAACTGGGCCATCAGGTCGCCGACATAGCCGTGGACGGCGCGGCGGATTTCGGCGCGGTCGGCTCCGTCTTCGATCATACCAGCCAGATGGGGGCAGGCTTGCTGCACCACCGTGACTTCCGGGGCGCGTTTGTGGATTTCGCGGGGGTAAGCTTCACTGGCGACGGTCTGGCGGGTGCCGAAAACACCGATGGTGCGGGCTTGACCCGCGTGGCGCGAAGCTGGAATTTCCGCCATCCAGGGCATGCCGGTGATGGCTTCGACCATCGGCACCAGCACCCCCAAAACCCGTTTGTCCGGGTGTGCGCCGGGCAACCATTCCTGTTGCAGGCGGCGCAGGGCCGAGGCGGCGGCTGTATTGCAAGCCAGGATCACCAGGGGGCAGCCCATAGAAAACAGGCTGTCCACCGCGTCGATAGTCAGGCGCAGAATGTCGTCGGGGCTGCGGTTGCCGTAGGGGGCGTTGCCGTGGTCGCCCAGATAGAGAAAACCTTGGTCGGGCAGGGCGGTTTGCAGCCCCTCTAAAACCGTCAGGCCGCCATGGCCGGAATCGAAAACGCCAATCACGAAACAGACACCGATCTGCCGTCCGGCAGAAGGCACGGACGGGGTGGGAAAGGCCGCAACCTTAGCGGAAAACCCAGTCCGGTTGCCAGAGGGGTTTGCAGATGAAGAGAGCAGGGCGGAGATGTGAATAATTTTCATCTCCATTAGCCCCAAACTTGGCTAATAAAACCACAATTCCATGTTAACCCTTTGTTGCGCTGCTAATTCGCCTTGACTTGAAACCCTTTGCGCGGTGCAGTCGTACAAGAATAGCCCGTCCTCGTTCAGGGGATTATCAGGGCAAGCGACAAAAACGGAGCAGATCGCATGACGGGAACCACCGCGCCGAAGAAGAATTCGACGGCACAGCGCGCCGGATCTGATGATGTGGCTGGGATCAAGCAAAGCCTGATCGACCATTTGCTGTATTCGGTCGGCAAGGATCCCATGTTGGCGACCTCGCGCGATTGGTTCCTGGCCACCGCCTTTGCGGTGCGCGACCGCCTGACCCGTCGTTGGGTGGACACCACCCGCGGTTATTACGATCAGGACGCCAAGCGGGTTTATTACCTGTCGATGGAATTCCTGATCGGTCGCGCCCTGACCAACAGCATGATCAATCTGGGGCTTTACGACAGCTTCAAACAGGCGGTGTCCGAACTGGGCTTCGATCTGGACGAGTTGCAAAGCTGGGAAGTCGAACCGGCGCTGGGCAATGGTGGGTTGGGCCGTCTGGCCGCCTGTCTGGTGGACAGCATGGCGACCCTGGGGCTGCCGGGCTTCGGCTATGGCATCCGCTATGAATTCGGCATGTTCACCCAGCATGTGGAACAGGGTTGGCAGGTGGAAAGCCCTGAAAACTGGCTGCGCTATGGCAACCCTTGGGAATTCCAGCGTCCCGGCGTGATCTATCCGGTGCGTTTCGGCGGGCGCGTCGTCAGCTATCGCGACGGTGAAGGGCAGTGGCGTCACCAGTGGGCCGATGCCGAAGAAGTGATGGCCATGGCCTATGACATCCCGGTGCCGGGCTTCGGTGGCAAGACGGTCAACAATCTGCGTTTGTGGACTGCGCGATCAACTCGCGAATTCAACCTGAAATACTTCAATCAGGGCGACTATATCGAAGCGGTGCGCGACAAGAACGAGTCGGAAAACCTGTCCAAGGTGCTCTATCCGTCCGACAGCACCCAGCGCGGTAAGGAACTGCGTCTGCGCCAGGAATATTTCTTTGTCTGCGCGTCGTTGCAGGACATCATCGCCCGCTTCCGCAAGGCCCACAGCAATTTCGACAAGCTGCCGGATCATGTGGCGATCCAGTTGAACGACACCCATCCGGCCCTGACCGTGGCCGAACTGATGCGCATCTTGGTGGACGAGCATCATTATGAATGGGATCGCGCCTGGGATATCACCGTCAAGACCTGCGGCTACACCAACCATACCTTGTTGCCTGAAGCGCTGGAAACCTGGCCGGTGGAGCTGTTTGAACGGCTGCTGCCGCGCCATATGGAAATCATCTACGAAATCAATATGCGCTTCATGAACGCGGTCCGTTATCGCTGGCCGGGCGATGTGGATGTGCTGCGCCGCATGTCCCTGATCGACGAAGATGGCGGGCGACGCGTGCGCATGGCGCATCTGGCCATGGTGGGCTCGCACAAGGTCAACGGCGTGGCGGAAATCCATACCGAACTGATGAAGAGCACTATCTTCTCGGATTTCGAGCGGTTTCAGCCGGGCAAGATCAATTGCAAGACCAACGGCATCACCCCGCGCCGCTGGCTGCTGGAGGCGAACCCGACCCTAGCCAAGCTGATCACGTCGAAGATCGGCGACCGCTGGCCGACCCATCTCAGCGAATTGAACCAACTGGTGCCGCTGGCCGATGATCCGGCCTTCCGTGCCGCTTTCGCCGCCGCCAAGCGCGCCAACAAGACGCGTCTGGGCGGGGTGATCGAACAGCGCCTGGGCGTCCCGGTGGATGTGGATTCGCTGTTCGACGTCATGGTCAAGCGTATGCACGAATATAAGCGTCAGCTTTTGAACGTGCTGCACATCATCACCCGCTATAATCGTATCCGCTTCAACCCCACCGCTCCGGTGGTGCCGCGCACGGTGATCATCGGCGGCAAGGCTGCGCCGGGCTATGTCATGGCCAAGCTGATCTTGAAGCTGATCAACGATGTGGCCGACGTCATCAACAACGATCCGGTGGTCGCCGGGCGTCTGCGGGTGGTGTTCGTACCCAATTACAACGTTTCCACCGCCGAACTGATCATTCCCGCCGCCAATCTGTCGGAACAGATCAGCACGGCCGGGACCGAAGCGTCGGGCACCGGCAACATGAAGATGTCGCTGAACGGGGCCTTGACCATTGGCACCTGGGACGGCGCCAACGTGGAAATCTGTGAAGAGGTGGGCGAGGAAAATATGTTCCTGTTCGGCCTGACCGCGCAGGAGGTCGCCAAGATCCGCCGCGACGGTTGGGACCCCCATGCCGCCATCGATGGCAATCCCGAACTGGGGCAGGTGTTGGACATGATCGGCAACGGTTATTTCTCGCCCGACCAGCCCGACCGTTTCCGCCCGATCATCGACAGCCTGACCGCGGGCGGTGATTTCTACCTGCTGACCGCCGATTATCCGGCCTATATCGCCACGCAGGAACGGGTGGACGACCTGTATCTGGATCAGGACGAATGGACCCGTAAGGCCATTCTGAACGTTGCGCGCATGGGCAAGTTCTCGTCCGACCGCACGGTGGCAGAATATGCCGAGGATATCTGGAACGCGGTTCCGGTTTATCCGTAACGCCAGACCAAAGGCAGCCCATAAAAAAGGCGTCCCGCGCAAGCGAGACGCCTTTTTCTTGTCTGGGCTGACAGTGCTAGAGCGTTTTCTGTTCAGACGAAGTCAGAACAGAAAACGCGACAAGCCCGAGCGGCGCTTGAGCCTAGCTGGCACCGGAGGTGCCGCTGCCAGAGGCATTAACGAG
>JASLCK010000350.1 GCA_030151865.1 Rhodospirillaceae bacterium
TGCCGGAAGCCCAGTTGGATCGTTTCCTGATGCAGATCGACGTGGGCTATCCCGACCGCGAGGCGGAACGGCGTATGCTGCTGGCCACCACCGGGCTGGAACAGGAAGACGCCCGCCCAGTCCTGTCCGCCGCCGATCTGATGGCGGCGCAAAAGCTGGTGCGCGCCCTGCCGGTGGGCGACAAGGTGGTCGATGCCGTCTTGACCCTGGTGCGGTCGGGCCGTCCCGAAGACAGCCCGTTCGAACTGGTGCGCCGTCATGTCGCCTGGGGGCCGGGACCGCGCGCCGCCCAGGCCCTGATGCTGGCGATCCGTGCCCGCGCTTTGCTGGATGGCCGCTTGACCCCGTCGGTCGATGACGTCAAGGCCCTGGCTCTGCCGGTGCTGCGTCACCGCATGGCGCTGAATTTCTCGGCCCGCGCCGATGGCGTGACCTTGTCCAAGGTCATCGCCGCCCTGACCGCTGGACTTGACCAAAGCGCCCGGCAATGACCGATCCCGCCCAGGACCTGCTGCTTGACGCCCGTCAGGCCGCCCAGTCGGCGCCGCCGCTGCTGGTGGCGGCGCGCGATCTGGCCGCCAGCCTGACGGTGGGGCTGCATGGACGGCGGCAAAGCGGCAGCGGCGATCAGTTCTGGCAATTCCGCCACACCCAGCCGGGCGACGCCGTGACGGCGGTGGACTGGCGGCAATCGGCCAAGTCCGATCATCTTTATGTGCGTGAAACCGAATGGGCGGCGGCACATTCGGTCTGGCTGTGGGCTGACCGCTCGCCATCGATGGACTGGGCATCCACTCCTGCCTTACCCTTGAAATCCCAGCGCGCCGCCCTGTTGGCCCTGGCCCTGGCGGTGCTTTTGTCCGACGCCGGAGAACGCATTGCTTTGCTGGGCGGCGATCATCCGCCATCGTCGGGGGCTGCCGCCCTGGCACGGCTGGCGCGGGAAATGACCATCCCGCCCATTCCCACCGCCAGTTTCCTGCCCCAATCCGGTTTGCCCCGCCATGGCCACGCGGTCGTGGCATCGGATTTTCTGGCCCCGCCCGCTAAAATCGAAACGGCATTGCGCACCCTGACCGCCGCCGGGGGACAAGGCTGCCTGGTGCATCTGCAAGACCCGGCCGAGGTGGTGTTTCCCTTCACCGGGCGCGTCCGCTTCCAGGGATTGGAAGGCGAAGGCGAGATGCTGGCCCCGCGCGCCGAAACCTTGGCCGAAGCATATCGCGACCAGATGCGCCGCCACTGCGACTTTCTGGACGATCTGGCCCGCCGCCTGCACTGGCCGCTGATCCGCCACCGCACCGACCAGCCGCCCGCAGGGACGCTGTTGTCCCTGTGCGAGGCCCTGGGGCGGAGGACAAACTGATGCTGGAACTGGGGCCGTTGTCCTTTGCCTCGGGCTGGATGCTGAGCGGGCTTTTGCTGCTGCCCGCTTTGTGGTGGCTGCTGCGCATTACCCCGCCCGCGCCGCGCCGCCAGAACTTTCCCGCCATTCAATTTCTGCTGGCCCTGACCGACCGGCAGCAAAGTGCGGCCCGCACGCCCTGGTGGCTGCTGGTGCTCCGGCTGGCCCTGGCGGCGGTGCTGCTGACCGCCTTGGCCCATCCGGTGCTGAACGCGCCGCCGGTGCGTACCGCGTCGGGGCCATGGCTGCTGGTGGTCGATAACGGCTGGAGTTCCGCTAAGTCCTGGCGGCAAGGCCAGGATGCGGCGCTGGCCCTGTTGGATCAGGCCGAACAGGCGGGCGAGCCGGTGCTGCTGTTGCCCACCGCCCCCGGCCCCGACGGCCAGCCCCCTGCTTTGTCCAAGCTGCAAAGTGCGGCCCAGGCCCGCGGCGCACTGGCGGCCTTGGCCCCCCAGCCCTGGCTTGCCGACCGCCGCGCCGCCTTACAAGCCCTGGCAGGACTGGACGTCAAACCCGGCCATGTGGTGTGGCTGACCGATGGCTTGGCCAGCGATGGCGACAGTGACTTGACCGCCCGCCTGACCGCCCTAGGGCCATTGGAAATTCTGCGTCCTCACCCGGCCCGCACTGCCCGCATCCTGTTGCCGCCCCGGCTGGGGCGCGCCGATCTGGATGTCACCATCTTGCGGGCAAGCGGCGGCATGGCCGATGGGGTGACGGTGATCGCCAGCGATACCCAGGGCCGCACCCTGGCCCGCGCCCAAACCCTGCTGCCCATGGGACAGACCAGCGCCGACGCCAGCTTTACCCTGCCCACCGAACTGGCCAACCGCATCGCCCGCCTGGACATCGAAGGGGAAAGCAGCGCCGCCGCCACCGTGCTTTTGGATCAGTCCAACCAACGTCATCCGGTCGGGCTGGTGGACAATCAGGGACCGTCCAATGCCTCGCCCCTGCTGGATGATCTTTATTACACCCAGCAAGCCTTAAGCCCGCTGGCCGAGGTGCGCCGGGGCACAGTGGACACCCTGTTACGCCGCGACCTGTCGCTGATCGTCATGCCCGATCAAGGCCGGATCGACGACGCCGACGCGACCCGCCTGTCGGGTTGGGTCGATAATGGCGGAGTGCTGGTACGGCTGGCCGGGCCGAAGCTGGCCCGCAATCCCGATGCCCTGCTGCCGGTGCGGCTGCGCGGCGGCGGGCGCACTCTGGGCGGGGCGATGAGTTGGACCAGCCCAATGTCGCTGGCCCCCATGCCGGAAAGCGGACCGTTCGCCGGTCTGGCCGTGCCGCCTGATCTGAAAGTCCGATCCCAGGTGCTGGCCGAACCGTCTTTGGACCTGAACGACAAGACCTGGGCGCGGCTGGAAGACGGCACCCCGCTGGTCACCGCGCAGACCAAGGGCAAAGGCTGGCTGGTGCTGATTCACACCACCGTCTGGCCGGATTGGAGCGATTTGGGCATGTCGGGGCTGTTCCCCGCCATGCTGGAACGGCTTTTGGACCTGTCACGCGGACTGACCGCCGCCAGTCCCGATCATCCGCTGCCGCCCGCCGCCTTGCTGGATGGCTTTGGCCGTTTGACCAGTCCCGACAGCATGGCGGGCGGCATTGCCGAAAGCCTGCCCGGCGACACCGACCGGCTAATCCTTGGGCCACGCCATCCGCCCGGCTATTACGGCACCGACAAGGCGCGCCGCGCCGTCAATCTGTCGCCCACCCTGCCGCCGCCGCACGCCCTGGCCCTGCCCGCCGCCGCATCGGTGCGCGATCTGGGCGACATCCCCCAAGCCCGCGACCTGCAACCGCCACTGCTGGTGGTCGCCCTGGTGTTGCTGCTGGCCGACATGCTGGCGCTGTTGCTGCTGCGCCTTGGTCTACGTGTCACGGTAGGCCGCAAGGGGGGAACCGCCGCCCTGCTGGCCCTGGCGCTGTTGCTGGGGCTGGACCGCACCGGTCATGCCGCCGATGGACTGCCCGAAGCCGTGCGTTCGGCAGCGTTGGAAACCCGGCTGGCTTATGTCAAGACCGGTGATCAGAGCCTGGACGACATCAGCCGCGCCGGATTGTCGGGTCTGTCGGCCGCCGTGGTCCGGCGCAGCACCGCCACCCTGGGCGAGCCGGTCGCCGTCGATCTGGAAAAAGACAGCCTGACCATGTATCCGCTGCTCTATTGGCCGGTCAGCCGCAGCCAGCCCGCCTTGTCGGCGGCGGCCCAGCGCCGGTTGAACGATTATATGCGCCTGGGCGGCATGATCCTGATCGACGGGCGCGGCCAGACCGATCCCCAGGATTTGCGCGCCCTGACCGATGGGCTAGACATTCCCGCTTTGACGCCGTTAACCGAAAACCATGTACTGACCCGCAGTTTCTATCTGCTGCGGGAATGGCCGGGCCGTCAGGCCGGGGCCACCGTCTATGTCCAGGATGGCGAACAAGCCGCCAATGACAATGTTTCGCCGGTGGTGATCGGCGATGGCGATTGGGCTGCCGCCTGGGCGGTGGACCGGCGCGGCAATCCGATGTTTTCCGTCACCCCCGGCGGTGAACGCCAGCGGGAACTGGCTTTGCGCTTTGGCGTCAATCTGATCATGTACGCACTGACCGGCAGCTATAAGGCCGATCAGGTGCATGTGAATGCGATCCTGGAGCGGCTGCGGCAATGACATCCCTGCCCGATCTGATCTTCGCCCCGGTTCTGCCCTGGGGACTGCTGACCGCCGCCGCGCTGCTGGGGCTGATCCTGGCCGTCTGGGGTCTGGCCCGGCGCGCCGTGCCCGGTTGGCGGCTGATCCCGCTGGCAGTGCTGCTGCTGGCCCTGTTCAATCCGCGCCTGACCCAACAGGATTGGCAAGGTCAGGACGATATCGCCCTGATCCTGGTGGACCAAAGCCCCAGCATGGCCTTGGGCGAGCGGACGCATCAAGCGGAACAGACCCTGGCCGCCGTCCAGGACCGCCTGAAGCGCCTGCCCAATCTGAAGATCGAGGTGCGGCACACCCAGAACGATCCGACCCGCGACCAGGGCACCCGCCTGTTCGACGCCCTGGACCGCGCCCTGGCCGATCTGCCGCGCCAACGTCTGGCCGGGGTGCTGCTGATCACCGACGGGCAAGTGGCCGACATCCCCGCCAAGGCGGGATTCCCAGCCCCCCTGCATGTGCTGCTGGCGGGCCATAAGGCCGAACGCGACCGCCGTCTGGTGTTGGACAAGGCCCCCAGTTTCGGCATCGTCGGATCGACGGCGGCCCTGTCCTTCAAGGTCGAAGATCCCGGACAAACCGGCAGTGTCGCCGTCACCCTGCGCCGCGACGGCGGCAAGCCGGTGACGGTGGCGGTGCCGGTCAACCGGCCCACCAGCATCGAACTGCCGATCGATCATGCCGGACCCAACATCATCGAATTGGAAGCCGCCGCCGCCCCCGACGAGTTGACGCTGGACAACAACCGCGCCGTGATCGCGGTCAACGGGGTGCGCGACCGCCTGAAGGTGCTGCTGATTTCCGGCGAACCCCATGCGGGTGAACGCACCTGGCGCAACCTGCTGAAGGCCGATCCCTCGGTCGATCTGGTGCATTTCACCATTCTGCGGCCGCCGGAAAAGGACGACCGCACGCCGATGAAGGAACTGGCGCTGATCTCGTTTCCGGTGCGCGAACTGTTCGAGGAAAAGCTGCACGGCTTCGACCTGATCATCTTTGATCGCTATCGCCGCCGTTCGGTGCTGCCGCCCGCCTATTACCAGAACATCGCCTCCTATGTGCAGGGCGGCGGGGCGCTGCTGCTGGCGGCAGGACCGGAATATGCCGGAACCGAAAGCCCTTACGGCAGCGCCCTGGCCGACATCCTGCCCGCCGCCCCCACCGGATCGACCCTGGAAGAGCCGTTTCAGCCGCGCGTCACCGCCCTGGGCAAGCGCCACCCCGTCACCGCCGCCTTGCCGGGGGCGGAAAACGATCCGCCCCGCTGGGGCCGTTGGATGCGTCTGATCGGCAGCCGCCCTGGTCCAGGCGGCAGCGGGCACGCCGATGTGGTAATGAGCAACGAAGCCGGTCAGCCCCTGCTGGTGCTGGACCATGTGGGCGAAGGCCGGGTGGCCGAACTGTTGAGCGACAGCCCCTGGCTGTGGGGCCGTGGCTGGGAAGGCGGCGGCCCTCAGGCCGAATTGCTGCGCCGTCTGGCCCATTGGCTGATGAAAGAACCCGAGCTGGAGGAAAACCAGCTTGCCGCCGAAATCCATGGCAACCGTCTGTCGGTACGCCGCCAAAGCATCGACCCGGCGCCGCCTGCGGTCGAAGTGACCGCCCCCAATGGCGACAAGACCGCCTTGGCCCTGACCGACCGGGGCGACGGCGTGGCCAGCGGCGACATGACGGTGACCCAGGCCGGATTATGGCGTGTGGCCGACGGTAAAAAGGTGGCGCTGGCCGCCATCGGCGCTCTGAACCCGGTGGAAATGGCCGAAGTGCGCGCCACCCCCGACAAGCTGGCCCCCATTGTCCGCGATCAGCAAGGCGGGATCGCCTGGATCGAAGACGGCATCCCCGACATGCGTCCGGTGGAAGCCGCCGACCGGTCCGCCGGTCATGGCTGGTTCGGTTGGCGGGCCAATCACGACCGGGTGGTGACCGCCGTCAAGGACGCCCCGCTGCTGCCTCCGCTGGTGCTGCTGATTTTCGGGTTGGGCGGGTTGGTTCTGTCTTGGTGGCGGGAGGGGAAATAACCCCTCCCCCCCTCTTTTCTGACCGGCTCAGTCGTAGCGGCTGAACACCAGGGCCGCATTAACCCCGCCAAAGCCAAAGGCGTTGGACAGGACATGATCGACCGCACCGGGCCGCGCCCCGTCGTGCAACAGGTTGAAGCCCTCGGCCTCGGTCATGGGCTGGTCGATGTTCAGGCTGGGCGGCAAGATCTGGTTTTGCAGCGCCATCACCGAAAAAACCGCCTCGATCGCACCCGCCGCGCCCAACATATGGCCGGTGGCGGATTTGGTCGAACCCACCGCCACGCCGCCGCCCTGGGGACCGAACACTTTGGTCAAGGCGGCGATTTCGGCAGCATCGCCTACCGGGGTTGAAGTGGCGTGGGCGTTCACATACCCCACCTTGCCAGGAGCGAGGTGCGCCATATCCAGCGCCATCTGCATGGCCCGCGCGGCTTCGCGCCCATCGGGCCACCCCGCCGTCACATGGTGGGCATCGGTGGTGGTTCCATAGCCCGACAGCACCGCCAACGGCACCGCACCGCGCCCCAAAGCATGATCCAGCCGTTCGATCACCAGCATGGCCGCCCCTTCCGACAGCACAAAGCCGTCATGATCGGCATCAAAGGGGCGCGAGGCCCGGTGCGGCGCATCGTTGAAACCGAAGGACAGCGCCTTGGCCGCCGTAAAGCCACCGATGGCCACCGGATCGACACAGGCTTCCGCCCCGCCGCACAGCGCGATATCGGCTTCGCCACAGCGGATCAGCCGCATGGCGTCGCCAATCGCCTGGGCCGATGCCGCGCAGGCCGTCACCGGGGCCCCGGTCGGACCGTGGAAACCATGACGGATCGCCACCTGCCCCGCCGCCAGATTGGGCAGGAACGATGGCACGACAAACGGCGACAGGCGACGCACTCCGGTCGTCCGCACGATGTCCGTCGCCTCGGTAATCGCGGGAATGCCGCCCACCCCGGTGGCAATCACGGTGGCGGTGCGGTTGGCCTGCCCTAAGTCGGGGGACAGCCATCCGGCCTGTCCCAAGGCTTGCTGGGCCGCTGCCATGGCATAGTGAATAAACAGGTCATTGCGCCGCAATTCGCGCGGGTCCAAAACGCTTTCGGGATCGAACCCGTCGGGATCGTCAGAACGGGCAGGCACCAGACCGGCGATGGCGCATTTCCACCCCGCCGTGTCAAAGCGGGTATTGACGCCGATGCCGCTTTGCCCGGCCAGAAGCCGCCGCCAACTGGCCGCGACGCTGGCCCCCAGCGGAGACACCGCGCCCAGACCCGTTACGACGATCACATCATCCTTCATGACGACCTCTTAACTGTGCAAATACACTGTGTATATACACAGCAAAGGCCGCAAAAATCAAGGCTGTGCCGTGTCACTCCTGCGCCAGATGTTTGGCGACCCGCAGATAGGTCTCTGCATCCTCGGGCG
This sequence comes from Rhodospirillaceae bacterium, assembly GCA_030151865.1. Taxonomy (GTDB): domain Bacteria; phylum Pseudomonadota; class Alphaproteobacteria; order Rhodospirillales; family Magnetospirillaceae; genus JASLCK01. The sequence continues at coordinate 7,560 of JASLCK010000350.1, forward strand.
TGATGCCTTGCCCCAATTCGGCCTGAGCCGCCTGCCATTGCGGCAGCAAGGTATCGAGCACGGCATCCCCCGCCTCGGTCAGAGCGCACAGGCGGGCATTGCCGCTGGGGCCAGGAACCCGGCGGATCAGCCCCTTGCCTTCCAACAGATTAAGACTGCGGGTCAGGCTGGTGCGGTCCATCGCCACCCGTTGGGCCAGGGCGATGACCGGCGTACCGGGCAGATAACGAATGGCCGCCAGCAAGGAGAATTGCTGCACCGTGACCCCCACATGCTTGAACTGGGCGTCATAGCGCCTGAGCATCGTCCGGGCGGCGGCGATGGTGTTCAGCACCAGACATTTGGCAAAGTCTTCAGGCAACGGCATGGGAAACAACGGCACATAGTCTGATGTCGGGAAGGGAAAAGAAAAGGCGGCGCACCACCGGCGCGCCGCGATTTCCGCCTGAGCCTATCTATACAGCATTATTTCTGACTGGTCAGGGTATTCAAGAACTGCTCGACCTTGACCGACAGGCTTTGGGCGTCGCCAGTCAGACGGCCTGCCGCATCCTGGACCGCGCCCGCACCGCGATAGCTGCGGGTCGCCCCTTCGGACACCCCGGCGATGGCCGACGACACCAGTTGCGTGCCGTCCGACGCCTGTTGCACATTGCGCGAGATTTCCTGGGTGGCCGCCCCCTGCTGTTCGACCGCCCCGGCGATATGGGCGCAAATCTCGCTGATTTCCTGAATGGTCAGACCAATCGCCTTGATCGCGTCCACCGCATCGCGGGTCGAGGTTTGCACGGCGGCGATCTGACTGGTGATTTCCTCGGTCGCGCGCGCGGTCTGATTGGCCAGGTTCTTCACCTCGCCCGCCACCACGGCGAACCCCTTACCCGCATCCCCGGCGCGCGCCGCCTCGATGGTGGCGTTCAGGGCCAACAGATTGGTCTGGCTGGCGATGTCATTAATCAGATTGACCACGTCACCGATCTTGGCCGCAGATTCGGTCAGATGCTCCATGGTGGCGCGGTTCTGATCGACTTGGCGCACCGCGTCGGAAGCGATTTGCGCCGACTTGCTGACCTGCTGGCTGATCTCGCGGATCGATGCCGACAATTCCTCACTGGCGACGGCGACGGTGTGCACGTTGGTCGATGCTTCCTCGGCGGCGCTGGACGCGCTGACCGACTGTTCCGACACGTTGGTGGACACCCCCAGCATGGCGCTGGCTTCGCCCTGCATGGCCTGGGCGCTTTGCTGAACCGAATTGACCAGAACGCCGACATCGCGGCGGAAGGTTTCGGCCATTTCCAGCAACAAGCGGCGACGCTCCTCGGCAGCCTGCTGCTCTTGCTGGGTATTCCTGGAGTTCAGCGCCTCGACCTGCTGGGCGTTTTGCTTGAACACCTCGACCGCGCGGGCCATGGCACCGATTTCGTCGCCACGCTCGCCGCCCTGGATGGGGGCCGACAAATCGCCGTTGGCGATGCGGGTCATGGCGTTGGTCATGGATTGGATCGGTTTGGCGATGCCATTGCCGATCACCACCGCCAGAGCCCCGGCAGCCGCCAGCAGGATCAGGCCGACAATGATCAGTTGGTTGCGGGTCGAAACCGCATCGGCCAGGATCGCCGCCTTGGGGGCGACCACCGCAAAGCCCCAGACTTCCTGGGCGCGGCCAAACTTGACCGGAACCATCACCAGAACCTGATCCAGGCCCTTGGCGTCGGTGAATTCCAATTCCGCCCGCTGACCGTTTTGCACCGACGACAGGGCGGTCTTAAAGGTGGCGGCCTCGACCTTTTTGCCCAACAACGCAGCGTCGGGACCGGCCACCCATTGGCCGTCCGCCGACAACAGCGCGCCATAGCCGACGCCGAAAGGTTTGACCTTGGCCACCTCGGTCTGCACCGTCGCCAGCGCCAGATCGATGGTGGAAACCCCCATCGGCTTGCCGTCAACCAGGATGGGCGAAACCACCGTGGTCATCAGCACGGTCTGCTTGTTGATCTCGTAAGGATAAGGCGGGGTGATGCTGTCGCGCTTCTCGCGCATGGGCTTGTAATACCAGTTCTGCTCGGCGGGATCGCCGGTCAAAGGTGCAATGTCCAGGGTCAGCTTGCCGCCGGGATCGCGGCTGGCATACATCAGATAGCGGCCCTTATCATCGCCCATGGGGGTGCCGACATAGTCCTGATCGCGCCCGTCGAAGTTGGGCTCCATCCCGATATAAAGACCGGTAAAACCAGGATGCGCCTTGATGCCGTCCAGCATGGCCTGGGCGAAGCTTTCGCGGTTCAGGGCCTTTTGCCGGGTCAGGCTGGCCGCCCAATCGGCGTCGGCCTGGGCGGTGCGCCCCGCTTCGTTGACGAATTCCCTGACCGGCCCGGCAGCGGCATCGGCGCTGTTTTGCAGCAAGGCCAAAGCGGCCTGCTGCGCCGCGCCATATTGCACCGACGACGCATAACCGATCACGCCCAACAGGCCGACCGTGATGATGCCCAGCATCGGCAAGGCGATGCGATGACGAATGGATAGCTGGCGTAAGCTCATGCCCCCTCCGGTTTCTCTGTGTTCGAAAAGTGCGAGCCCCCGCGCTTTTCTTACAAAACCTTACTTACTGCCCTATCACCAAAGATAGCATCCGATTTTGCTTATGGAGAACCATCCATTCGGATAAAGAAAATCTCCCCCGAAAGAGAGATAGACAAAAAAGACAAGCACTATCAGCACCTTGCAAGAAATCCCACAAAGCCAGAGCATTCGTTTTTATAAAAAATTTATCTAAGGGGTGACGGGCGTGGGATCACCCTGGTCGCCCCAGGCAGCGATCTTCCAGGTGCCATCACCGCGCCGACGCAGCAGGAAATCGCTGGCGGGCGCGCCGGTTGGACCGGCATAGCGGCCCAGCACGCCTTCACGCTGATCGATGGTCAGCAAAACATCGCCGGGATGGGCGTTGGGCTGGCCGGGAATGGGGTCCGCCCCCACCACGCGGGCCGCCAGCACGCGATAGGCCAGATACTTGCCCGGCTCCTCGGGCGCGGCGAAGACCTGGGCATATTGCTCGGTCCCGTCATCGACCAGACGGCACAGGGTCATGTCGCCGCGCTGAAAACAGGCCAGCAGGGTTTCCACGGCGCACATGGCCGTCACCGGGTTGCCGATACAGCGGCTGGAACTGGCGGCATTGTCCAGGGTCACATAGTTCCACTGCCCCGGCACCGCCAGGGGCGGCAGTTCGGGGTCTTGGGCCGAAGCGGCGGCGGCCGAAGCACAGCAGACGGCCCCAAGGGACAGGGAAAAGACAAGGCGACGGATCATGGTCCGCAGGGCTAACATAGGCGGCACCGCGAATCCAGGGGGACATGACAGGGGAGCATGGGGTGAATAACGTTTTCTTCCTGATCATCGCCGTTGCCTTCGCCACCGCCGGGTGGCGTCAACTGACCCTGCCCCCCGATACCGCCGTCCCGCCGATGGAAGCTTTGGGCGCCGCCGCCATGACATCGGCCCAGTCGGCGGTGACCCTGGGCATCGGCCTGATCGGGGCGATGGCGCTGTTTCTGGGCATCATGAAGGTGGCCGAGGCTGGCGGCGTGCTGCGCGCCTTTGCCTGGCTGCTGCGGCCCGTGCTGGTGCGGCTGTTTCCCGACGTGCCGCCCGACCACCCGGCCATGGGGGCGATGGTGATGAACGTCGCCGCCAACATGCTGGGCCTGTCCAACGCCGCCACCCCCTTTGGCGTGCGCGCCATGCAGGAGTTGGACCGGCTGAACCCCAAACGCGGCACCGCCACCGACGCCATGGTGCTGTTTCTGGCGGTCAACACCGCCAACGTCACCTTGCTGCCGACCCATGTGATGGCCCTGCGCACCGCCATCGGCAGCCACGACCCGGCGGCCATCATCCCCACCACCTTGTTTGCCACCATCGGGTCCACCGGGCTGGCGGTGCTGTTCGCCAAACTGGGGACGCGCTGGTTTCCCGCCGACGCCCCGGCCTGGAGCGATGCGCCCGCCGTCGAGCCGCAACCACCGGCCCCTGCCGCCGACGACATCCACATTGCGCCGCCCTATCCCGCCTGGGTGCAAATCCTGGCCCTGGCCCTGGTGGCGGCCATCATCCCCGTGACCATCGCCTGGGGCCGGGTGCTGTCGCCGTGGATCATCCCCGGCCTGATCGTCGCCGCCTTGGGTTACGGCCTTTACCGCCGTGTGCCGGTCTATGAAGCCTTTGTCGAGGGGGCCAAGGACGGCGTATCCATCAGCCTGAAGATCATCCCCTATCTGGTGGCGATCCTGGCGGCGGTGGGCATGTTCCGCGAAAGCGGCGCGATGGAGATGATCCTGGCCCCCATCGGCCATGTCACCGCCCAAATCGGCCTGCCGCCCGAAGCCTTGAGCATGGCGGTGCTGCGCACCCTGTCGGGATCAGCCTCGTTCGGTTATCTGGCCAGCCTGCTGCAAGACCCGGCCATCGGCCCCGACGGCTATCTGGGCGTGCTGATCAGCACCATTTACGGATCGTCGGAAACCACGTTTTACGTGCTGGCCGTCTATTTCGGCGCCATCGGCGTGCGCCGCATCCGCCACGCCCTGATCGCCGGATTGCTGGCCGATTTGGGCGGCGTCGCCTTTGCGGTGGTCATCTGCCGCTGGCTGTACGGGGGCTGAGAGGATGGGCGATCAGATTACCGCCATCATCGACAGTTGGGGCTTTTGGCTGGCCCTGTTTCTGTTCCTGACCCTGTTCGGGGGCAAGATCAAACCGAAGGAATAGGGGCCGAAATACCGCAAGCCTGCGATAAATAAAGGATTATCAATACGCGCACTTGGTGCTAGAAAAAATCGCATAAGAAACCAACGAGCGTCTTATGCCCAGACTTCTGATTGCAGCCATCGCCCTGCTGCTGACCCTTTCCGCGCCGATCTGCCACGCTGAACAAAGCGACCCTGCCGCGCAGGACCAAATCCGCGCGCTGCAACAGCAATTAAAAGACGCGCAAACCGCCAACGACGCCAACAACCAAACCATCCGAAAACTGGAATGGGAAACAACCCGGCTGGATGGGCGGATCAATGACTTGCAAAGCCGGGCAAGCAGCACCGACACCCATATCAGCGACCTGAACACGATGAACACGTCCCAGACCAATAATCTTATTGGCTGGAGCGGTGGGCTCATCGCTTTTCTGACCCTCATCATCGCGATTGCAGCTGGCGTCACCTATTTCAACAGTCAAAAAGCCATGCGGGAAACCGTGAAAGAATGGATGAATGAAAATGGTCAAGCGTGGCTCGAGAAAAATGGAAATGAGATTTTTACAAAAATGGTTTCCTCTGTAAAAGAGGATTTTTATGAAAAACTAACAAAAACAAACAAAGAAATAGAATCAATTAAGAATGAATCAAACGATATTCTATCAAAATTAAAAATAGAATACGAAAAAACCATAGAAATGAAAGAAAACTCAACACAGAATGTTCTTCTGCGCACAAAAGAAGAACATACAGTTTGGGATATAGTTAGAGACTCAATGTCAATGAGTCTCACAGGAGAAAGTGATTTAGCAATAAAAAGATTAGCGAATTACATAAAAAGTATAGAAAACAAGCAAGATGAAACATCAATTTTGAACTTTGTAAAATTAATGTTCGTAAAAGCTGTAATTAATGGAAGAAACAAAAACAAAATTGAAGAATTGCGAATTTATGATTACATAATAGAGAATTTTCAAAAAACAGATAACATAAAAATTCAAATACCCGTAGCTTCATCAATGTTTAATAAAGCAATTACAGAAGAAGATGTTGTCGGCAAAGACGCTGCCCGCCAAACCTATCAAGCCCTGATTGATCGCTTCAGCAGTTCCACCCATCCCGCAATCGTCCAGCGCGTTGCCGACGCCCGCGAACGGCTGGCCAAGCTCTCCTGACCGGCCCTGCCTTGGCCTGTCGGCCATCCTCTGCTAGGGTGAGGGTGGCCGCGCAGTGTTGGTGCGGCGATGGGGTTCCCGGTGAAAATGACTCGTCTTCTGCGTGGTCTGGCGGCGCTGTCCAGCGTCCTGGTGTTCTGTCTGGCGTTGTGGGTGATCCACCGTGCCCTGGCCGAATACGAACTGGCCGACATCGTCAAAAGCTTTCACCATATTTCCTGGGCCAAGATCGGGCTGGCGGCGCTGGCGACCGTGGGGTCCTATCTGGTGCTGACCGGCTTTGACAGTCTGGCGGTGCGCTATGTCGGGCGCAAACTGCCGTATCGGCAAGTCGCCCTGGCCTCGTTCGTGTCCCAGGCCATCAGCCACAGCACCGGCTTTGCGGCGCTGACCGGCAGTTCGATCCGCTATCGGCTTTATTCCAGCGAAGGCTTCACCGGGGGCGAGGTGGCGCGCATCGTCGCCTTTTGCGCCCTGACGTTCGGCATCGGCGCGGCCCTGACGGCGGCGCTGGCCATGCTGTTGGAAACCCATCCGGTGGCGGTGGCGCTGTTCCTGCCCCATTGGGCGGTCAAGGCCATCGGTGCGGCGGTGTTGGCGGTTCTGGCGGTCTATACCATCGCCACCTTGCGCGGGCAGACCCAGATCAAGCTGGGACGCTGGACCGTCGCCCTGCCCAGTTGGAAGATGACCGCCGCCCAAACCGTTCTGGCGGCGTTGGACATGCTGTTGGCCGCCTGGGCCCTGCATC
>JASLCK010000364.1 GCA_030151865.1 Rhodospirillaceae bacterium
ACGTCTGGCCCTGGCCCAGGCGATGAACAATCTGCTGTTGTCCTGGCGGGCCGAAGCCGCCTGAACCCTTTGCCCCAAGCTTTGCGATAAAACGGGGCAGCCCCATCACGCCCCGTTTTATCCCCTCTCGCCAACAGGTCTGATCTGATGCTGAAAAACACAATCGCTCTTTAAACCGCCCGTTCTTGCCATCCTGTTGCGGGCAGATGCTGCGACAGCTTCTTTTGTTGCGCCGCAATGGTAAGCATTGCTGCCATGTTTTTGCAGCACCCCCCTTGCGGGCGACCGGCTTTCGGTTTTATCCTGCCGGTCGGCTGTCATGGCCAGACCCCGCAGAAACCTTCATCAAGACATCTCCGTCACGGTCAGGTCACACTGCTTGGTCGCTTTTGCGTCCACCGCGGGCTTATGCCCATGCGGGCGGGGGCTTGTTTGTCCGTCAACGTCGGGATTTAAGGGAACGCCCAAAGATGATCGATTGGAACCTGCATTACGCCGCGCGCGCTGGCCGCATGGCCGCGTCCGAAATCCGCGAGCTGTTGAAGTTGCTGGACCAGCCCGACATCATTTCGTTCGCAGGCGGCATCCCCGACCCCAACCTGTTTCCGCTGAAGGCCATCGCCGACAGCTATAACGCTATCCTGTCCGACCCCGAGCGCGCCGCCGTGGCGCTGCAATATTCGGTCAGTGAAGGCTTCCTGCCGCTGCGTCAGTGGCTGGCCGATTACATGGGCAAGCTGGGCGTGGCCTGCACCCCCGACAACATCATCATCACCAACGGCTCGCAGCAGGCGCTGGATTTCCTGGGCAAGCTGTTCATCGGCCCCGACGACAAGGTGATGGTGGCCCGTCCCACCTATCTGGGGGCGCTGCAGGCGTTCAACAGCTATCAGCCGAGCTATACCCGCTTCCCCGATGCGGGCGAAGATCAGGACGTGGTCAAGGGCGCACGCCTGGGCTATGTCATGCCCGACTTCCAGAACCCCACTGGCACCAGCCTGACCCTGGACGAGCGCAACGCGCTCTTGGATCTGGCCGACAAGTACGACCTGCCGCTGATCGAAGATTCGGCCTATGAAAAGCTGCGCTATGACGGCGAGGCGCTGCCGACCCTGATGGAGCTGGATTCCAAGCGCAAAGGCGGCATCGACAATGCCCGCGTGATCTATTGCGGCACCTTCTCGAAGACCGTGGTTCCGGCCCTGCGTCTGGGCTGGATGGTGGCGCCGCGCGCCGTCATCTCCAAGCTGGTGCTGATCAAGCAGGCCAGCGATCTGCATTGCAGCACGCTGAACCAGATGGTCATGCACGAAGTGGCCTCGACCACATTGATGGCCAATATCGGCCATATTCGCGCCACCTATAAGGCCCGGCGCGACGCCGTGCTGACCAGCCTGGAACGCCACATGCCCAAAGGCGTGACCTGGACCCGCCCCGATGGCGGCATGTTCATCTGGGTCACCCTGCCCGAGCATCTGGACGGGGCGGAAGTGCTGCGCCGCGCCATCGCCGAAGAACGCATGGCCTTTGTCCCCGGCAAGGCGTTCTGCGCCGACGGCACCGGCAAGAACACCCTGCGCCTCAGCTTCTCGCTGAACGAACCGGACAAGGTGGAAAAGGGCATCAAGGGTCTGGGTAACCTGTTGAAGCGTATGATCTGATTTATCCCCACCTTTTTGCCGTCACAGGGGGCTGGCGCCACCGCCGCCCCCTTGATGGCAAGATGGGGACGCATCACACTAAGTACGGCGTCTTTCCCATCGGTCAGGACCGTTTTGCCATGCTGTTCGCCCGTCCCCTTCCCACTCTGCTTACCCCGGCTTTGTTTGGCGCGGCCCTGGCCTTGTCCGCAACCCCTGCCTTGGCCGACACCGTGGCCTCCAACGGATCAGGGCCGGAAACGGTGCTGTCGTTGAGCGCATCGGCCGATACCGCCCTGCCCGCCGATCTGCTGACCATTCATATGCGGGCCGAAGCCACCGGAACCGATGCGGTTTCGGTGCAACAAACGGTTAACCAGACGGTTTCCAAGACCCTGGCCAAGATCAAGACCGTTTCCGGCATCACCGCCAGCACCGGCAGCTATAATGTCTGGGAACGCAATGACCCCGCCGCCGCCAACCGCAAGAGCTGGCAGGCCAGCCAGACCATCGCCCTGTCGGCGCATCGCTTCGACACCCTGCTGGACTTGGTGGGCCGCCTGCAACAAGACGGGCTGTTGGTGTCGGGGATGGAATACAGCTTAAGCGACGAAGCCCGGCGCAGCGTCCATGACCGCCTGGTGGCCGACGCCATCGCCCGGTTGAAGGCCGACACCGCCGTCGCTGCCAAAAGCCTGGGTATGCGGGTGTCCTATATCAAGACCATCCGCATCGACCCGGAAAGCGGGGGACGTCCAATCATGCTGAAGAGCATGGCTGCCGCGGCGCCTGTTGCCCCCTCGGGCGAACCGGCGGAGCAGCGGGTGCAGCTTTCGGTCGAAGCGGAAGTGGCCCTGTCGCCCGCCCCCTGATCTTTTCCTTTTTGCAAAACGCAACGCAACGGCCGGTCTTGAAGAGACCGGCCGTTTGCATTTTCGCATAAAGCGCACATTTCAACGCTTCGGCACGGTGCAAAGTCGGCGCAAAACCGGCGCTTTTCCGCCCTTCCCGACATTGGCACGCCCCTTGCTTTGATGATTATCGGCGATGGCCGACAGAGCAAACCAACACCGCCAGGGAGGGTAACATGGCCCAATACAACACCATCCCCGAATTGGAACCCGACTTTGCCGACGATCTGGGAGACGGATCGGGCTACCGGCTGGTGACGGCGGAAATCCTCTATCAGCACGACGCCCGGCCCCATTTGCTGGAAAGCTTCACCTGGCAGGATTTTGATCTGGCCCCGGATTTTCCCCAGTTGCAGGAATTCCTGAAGCTGTTCCGCCTGCATGTGAATGGGACCGTGCATTCGGTGCGCGTCAATCGCGGCGCCGACAGCGTACCCCGCCCGCTGGGCTACATCTACGCCCCGTCCTCGACGGCCCTGCAATAGACCTTCTCAGAAAAGCGGACCCGGCTTCCATCCCCCCCCAGCCTACGGTCTGCTCCCCGCCCTGGCCTTCCCCCCACACCAAAAGCCAGGGCGGGGTTTGTTTCATTCCCCGTGCCAAACGCCCCTTATGCCAAACACCCCTTACAGGCATTCCTGATAGCGCAGCGGTTCGCCCAGCGGATCGCCCAACAGGGTGTCTTCGCGCATGACGATGTTGCCGCGAATGATGGTGGCGATCGGCCAGCCGGTGACTTTCTGCCCGTCGAAGGGCGACCAGCCGCATTTGCTGGCGATCCACATATTGGTGATTTTGCGCTGTGCCGCCAGATCGACCACGGTGAAGTCGGCGTCATAGCCGACCGCGATGCGGCCCTTGCCCGCCATGCCATAGATGCGGGCCGGACCGGCGCTGGTCAGGTCGATGAAGCGTTCCAGGGTCAACCGGCCCGCCGCCACATGATCCAGCATGATCGGCACCAGGGTTTGCACCCCGGTCATGCCCGACGGACTTTGCGGATAGGGCTTGGCCTTTTCCTCGCGGGTATGGGGGGCATGGTCAGACCCGATGACATCGACGATGCCCTGATCCAGGGCGCGCCACAGGGCCAGACGATGTTCTTCCGAGCGGATCGGCGGGTTCATCTGGGCAAAGGTTCCCAAACGCTGGTAAGCGTCGGGGGCCGACAGGGTCAGATGCTGGGGCGTCACCTCGACGGTGGCGAGATCCTTGTGGGCGGCCAGCAGGTCCATTTCCTGGGCGGTGGTGACATGCAGCACATGGACGCGCCGCCGCGCCGCACGGGCCAGATTGAGCAGCCGGGTGGTGGCGCGCAGGGCGGTTTCGGCATCGCGCCATTCAGGATGCATCACCGGATCGGCGCCATTGGCCACCAACGCCTTGCGTTCGCGCAGACGGGCTTCATCCTCGCAATGGACGGCGACGCGGCGGCTGCCCTGGGCCAGAACGCGGGCGATATCGCGGTCGTCTTCCACCAGCAGACTGCCGGTCGAACTGCCCATGAACACCTTGATGCCCGCGCAGCCGGGCAGACGTTCCAATTCGCCCAGATGATCGATGTTGTCGCCCGCCGCGCCGATGAAGAAGGCGTGGTCGGTCCAGGCCCGGCCCTTGGCGCGGGCCAGCTTGTCGGCCAGCGCTTCCGCCGTGGTGGTGGACGGGTTGGTGTTGGGCATTTCGCACACGGCGGTCACGCCGCCCAGCGCCGCCGAAGCGGTGCCGGTGGCCAGATCTTCCTTATAATCCAGACCCGGCTCGCGCAGATGCACCTGACTGTCGATCACGCCTGGCAGCACCGTCAGGCCGGTGACATCGACTTCCTCTCCGGCGCTGGCCTGACCCAGCGCGCCGATGGCGGCGATCTTGCCGCCGATCACGCCGATATCGGCTTGCGCCAACCCGGCGGGGGTGGCGACGCGGCCGCCTTTAAGAATCAGGTCGAAAGTCTGGGTCATGAGGGAACATCCTCGTCTGGCAAACAGGGCTCAGCGCCGCCCTTGGGCATGGTCTGAACGCCTATATGGGCACGCCTTATGCGGCGTTCAAAGTCTCGAACACGTCGCCCACCGGCGCTTCGCCGCGAATATGGCGGCGATGCCACAGGGCATAGAACAGCAAGGTCCAGGCGGCAAAGCCCGCCCGTTTGTCCGACGCGGCGCGGAACAGACGTTCCACCCCGTCGGGCTGGCAGAATTCGCGGATCGAGGGTTGCGCCGCCACCAGCTTGCCCAGATCGGGGCGCGCCGCGATCCAATCCTGGACCGGCACGGTAAAGCCGCGCTTTTCGGCGAACGGCTGGGCTTGCGGCAAGTGCTTGGCCAACCAGGACCGCAGCAGCCACTTGCCCAAGCCCTTCTTGACCTTCAACCGGTCCGGCAGGCGATAGGCGAACTTGGCGACTTCCGGGTCCAGGAACGGCACGCGCCCTTCCACCCCGCAGGCCATCAGGCAGCGATCCAGCTTGATCAGCAGATCGTTGGGCAGCCAGTCGGCGCAATCCAGCGCCTGGGCGGCTTGCAGACGGGTGCGGCCATGACCGCTTTCAGCCCGTTCGGCCTCGCCATAGCCTTCGCGCCAGTCTTCCTCGTTCAGCAGGACCCCAAGCCCTTCGAAATTGCCGCTGCGGCGCATCGATTTGGCGAACGGCCAGGGCCGCATGGCCCCGCGATAACGGCCATAACCGCCGAACAACTCGTCCCCGCCCTCGCCCGACAGGATGACCTTGACAGATTTGCGCGCTTCCGCCGCCAAACGGATGGTGGGCACGATGGCGTAATCAGCCACCGGGTCATCCATGGCCGCCGCGATGGCGGGCAGGTCGGACCAGAAATCCGCCTCGGTCACCGGGACTTCGATATGGTGCGCGCCCGCCGCCTTGGCGACGGCGCGGGCCTGGGCGCTTTCGTCATGGGCGCG
>JASLCK010000367.1 GCA_030151865.1 Rhodospirillaceae bacterium
CCGCTCAGGGTTTCGTATTCCAACAGCCCCTTGGCCAAGGAATGCAATTGCTCAAGGTTGTCGGTCAGGGTCTTGCGGGCACGCTCATAGGCATTATCGACGATCAGACGAATTTCCTCGTCAATGGTCTTAGCCGTGGCTTCCGAGACGTTCTTGTGGGTCGCCACCGAATGGCCCAGGAAGACTTCCTGTTCATTCTCGCCATAGGTCAGCGGGCCCAGCTTTTCGCTCATGCCCCATTCGGTCACCATGCGACGCGCCATATCGGTGCACATCTTGATGTCCGACGAAGCGCCGGTGGTCACCTTTTCGTGGCCGAAAATGAGTTCTTCCGCCAGACGCCCGCCCATGCCGACGGCCAGATCGGCTTTCAGCTTGCCGCGCGAGATGGAGATACGGTCGCCTTCCGGCAGACGCATCACCATGCCAAGCGCGCGACCGCGCGGAATGATGGTGGCCTTGTGGATGGGATCGGACTCAACCTCGTGCAGGGCGACGATGGCGTGGCCTGCTTCGTGATAGGCGGTCAGGCGCTTTTCCTCGTCGGTCATAACCATCGAGCGGCGTTCCGCCCCCATCATGACCTTATCCTTGGCGCCTTCGAATTCAGCCATGGTTACCACGCGCTTACCGGCGCGGGCGGCCTGCAAGGCGGCTTCGTTGACCAGATTGGCCAAATCCGCGCCCGAGAAACCGGGGGTACCGCGGGCGATGGTGCGCGGTTCCACGTCGGGAGCCAGCGGCACCTTGCGCATATGCACCTTCAGAATTTTCTCGCGGCCCAGGATATCGGGATTGGGCACCACCACCTGACGGTCGAAACGACCGGGACGCAGCAGCGCCGGATCCAGCACGTCGGGGCGGTTGGTGGCCGCGATCAGGATCACGCCTTCGTTGGATTCAAAGCCGTCCATCTCGACCAGCAACTGGTTCAAGGTCTGTTCGCGTTCATCATTGCCGCCGCCCAGACCGGCGCCGCGATGACGGCCAACCGCGTCGATTTCGTCGATAAAGATGATGCAAGGGGCGTTCTTCTTGCCCTGTTCGAACATATCGCGCACACGCGACGCACCAACGCCGACGAACATTTCCACAAAGTCGGAACCGGAAATGGTGAAGAACGGCACATTGGCTTCGCCCGCGATGGCGCGCGCCAGCAGGGTCTTACCGGTGCCGGGGGGGCCGACCAGCAAGCAGCCTTTCGGAATTTTGCCGCCCAGACGCTGGAACTTCTGCGGGTCCTTCAGGAAATCAACGATTTCTTCCAGTTCCTGCTTGGCTTCATCGATGCCCGCCACATCCTCGAAGGTCACGCGACCGGTCTTTTCGGTCAGCATGCGAGCGCGGGATTTGCCAAAGCCCATGGCCTTGCCGCCGGTGGACTGCATCTGGCGCATGAAGAAAATCCACACACCGATCACCAGCAGCATCGGCAGCCAGGACAGGATGTAATTCCAGAAAGTCTGGCTTTCTTCGCTACGCGGAACCGCCGTGATGCGCACATTGGCCTGACGCAGCTTCGAAACGATGCTGTTGTCCTGCGGCGCATAGGTGCTGAAGGTCCGGCTGTCGGTGAAGTGACCGCTAATGGAATCGCCCTGAATGGTGACGTCGGCGACACGGCCGTTTTCCACTTCGGTCAGGAAGTCGGAATAAGCATAGGTCGTGTTTCCGCGCGGCGAGCTGCTGTTCTGAAACAGGCTGAACAGAAGCGCCAGCAATACGGCGATGAAGACCCAGAGCACCAGATTCTTGCTAAAATTCATCAGCGGTTCCTCGATGGGCGGCACGCATTCTTGCGCCTGCCGCTCGTCCCAGCCAGCCCGAACCCAATTTCGGCCAGCAGTCTCAGGCTAGAGATAATGACGTCCAAGCCCTAAACAAGGCAATAACGCGCAAAGGCCAGCTGACTTTCGGGAGAGAAAAAGATTTCGTCCATGCGAAGGGGATTCGCATCAGACCCTGTCTCCGCCTCGAAGCCGCTGGTTTTTTCCCCAGACTTGCAACGGTTATACCCCAGGTGGGGCACGGCGGAAACACCATGCTGGTCAAAAAGCGCAGGTAATGTCGGGATCACCGACGAAGGCAGGCCCGGAACAGGAATTTCCTTGCGCAATGCCGCCCAAGCCTTGACCCCCAAAGCCCCGACCCACCCTTGCCCGTCCCCGCTCAGGCGGAAGGCAAAACGACGGTCCCACCACAGATCTTGCCCGCCCGTCACGCTTACGGGGGATGCTACCGCCGCCAACTCCCGGCAAACCACCACACCCTGCCTGCCCGGTGACAGCAGACATCCCCCAAAAGTCCGCCGCCCCGACAAACCGGCAAGCAGTTCGTCCAGCAGACGCTCCAGGCGATCCTGACGATGGGGAAGAACGCCCCCACCCACCACCCGACAGACCCGCCCCAGCACAGCCAAAGCCTGATCGCGGGGCAAACGCGCCACTTCCAGCGCATCCAGCCTGACCCACCCGGCCGGATGCAGATCGGCCAGACGCACCACGCTCTGAGCTATCTGTTGGTCCCGAACCTGTCGAAGCGCGCCGAAATGCCGCGCTGTTTCGGCCAAACCGGCAGATTTGATGCCCACGTTGGCCAGGGCAGGCATCATCTGACGCAGCCGCACCCGCTGATAATGGGGATTTTGGTTCGAGGGATCCTCGACCCATTCCTGCCCCAGAGCAGTCAAGGTGGCGGTCAGACGATGGTGGGGAACGTCCAATAAAGGACGCAACAGACGCACGGCCGCCCGCTCGACAATCGGGGCCATGGCCGCCAGACCATCGGGGCCGCTGCCGCGCCCCAACCGCAACAATAAGGTTTCCGCCTGATCGTCCTGATGATGGGCCAGCAGCAGATGTAAAATCCCTTGATCGGCGCACCAGCCTTGCAGCAGGTCATAGCGGGCCTGCCGGGCAAAAGCCTGAATTCCGGTTTCCGGCTTGGGGCCGGTTCGGGTCAAAATGCAATGATCAATGGAATGGGCAGCCAGCCAGCCGCCGACACGGCGCGCTTCCGCCGCTGATTCAAGACGCAGGGCATGATCGACCGTCACCCCCACCACCTTGCCGCCCCGCGCCCTGGCCCAATCGGCGGCCAACAGGCACAGCGCCAAGCTGTCCGCCCCGCCAGAAACGGCGATGGCAAGCAAAGGGGCCGTCTCGAACGGCCCCAGGCGATCCATCAGGGCGGCGAATTCCCCGCCGCCCACAGGATCATCGTCATGCGAACAAAGGGTTAGCACCCCAGCTTTTTCTTCTCGCTCGACGCCTGACGCTTCAAGGGATCACCGGCATCGGAGAATTCGCTGTCAAAGCGGGCCAGGGCCGCACAGGCTTCCTTCTTCTTGCCCAGATTGCTCATGGCAAGACCGACCTTCAGCAGGCTTTCCCCCGCCTTGGCCGATTTCGGATAGGTGCGATAAGCGTTCAGGAACAAAGGCGCGGCTTGCTCATACTGCCCCTGTGAGAAGGGGATCTGCCCCAGCCAATACATGGCATTGCCCGCCAGCGGGTCCTGCGGATGCTGCGAAATGAACGCCTGGAACGCCTTGTTGGCGCCATCGAAATTGGAGTCGCGCAGCAAACCGAAGGCATAATCGTATTGCTCTTGCGGGGTTTTTCCCTGCAAAGCGCTGCCAGCCGGGGCCGAAGGTGCGCCGTTGCCATTGGGCTTCAAGCTGCCGGGCGGGCTGATGACGGTATTACCGCCCTGCTGCTGTTGCTGGGCGTTGTTGTTGCCTTGCTGCGCAGCACCGCCCGCCGCCGCGCCACCAGCGCCGCCGCCGACTTTCTGCTCCAATTCCTTGAAGCGGACGTCGTTATCGGACTGGGCACGTTCCAGCTTGGACAGGGCCTGCTCGGAATTGAAGTTGATCTTTTCGATCTGACCGGTGAGGTCACGCAACTGGCTTTCCAGCGCGTTGATGCGTTCGTCCAGGCGTCCATAAGCGTCACCGGAAACAGTGCCGCCGCTATGCCCCCCCGAAGAGGACGAGGAAGAACCGCCCCCCAAAGCCGGGGACGTGATCACCGACGATCCGCCCTGCGAGCGGTAGACCTGGCCTTGCAGGGTATTCAGATCGCGCTCAAGGCGATCAAGGCGATCGACCATGCCACGGGTGTCGGATTGCGCCCACGCCGGGGCGATGCAAAACAGACCCGCGGCCAGGGTCATAAGAAATGCCGCACGGAATTCCAGACGCACGTCGGCCTCTCCAGAACGCATTGGGTTGCCTTAGACAAGATTAAGGCGCCTGCCGCAATCGCAGCAGGCGCCCTAACTTTAAGCGTCAGCTAGATCAGACGGAAGTCTGATTACTGGCTGATGACGCCAACGCCACGACGGTTCTGCGCCCAGGCGGTTTCGTTCGAACCGAGAACGGCCGGACGTTCCTTACCGTAGCTGATGACCTTCAGACGCGAAGCGGCAATGCCGTTAGCGGCCAGGTAATCCTTGATGGAGTTGGCGCGGCGTTCGCCCAGAGCCAAGTTGTATTCGCGGGTGCCGCGTTCGTCAGCATGACCTTCGACGGTCAGGTTGTCCTGCGGGTACTGCTTCAGGAAAGCAACCCACTTGCCCAGCTGAGCCTTGGCATCAGCCGACAGGTCATATTTGTCGAAGCCGAAGAAGACGCGATCGCCAACGTTGGCGACGAAGTCAGCCTGCGTGCCCTTGACAACACCCGAGGTGGCAGCCGGAGCAGCCGGAGTGGCGGTCGAAGCGGCCTTGTTGTTGGCGGCGTCGTCGGACGAGCAAGCGGCGAGCATGGCGACGGCGGCAACCGCAGTCAGGAAACGAAGCTTCATCTAGTACTCTCCCCCTTCAGAGGATGGAACAAGTGGCATGGAATTTGGCCGAAAAGGCGTGACCTGCTGCACGGTAACGCCTGATCGTTTACAACGTTTTTATCTATCCGTTGTCGCCGGATGAATTCCCTTATGGCGTCGCAATATACTTGCGTTTCTTTAAGGAATCAAGGGGGACCAAGCAGGGTCCGAAGCATTCAGAGGTGTTACAACCTGACGCTCGTTATAACCGGTCAAGTCGATTGTATAGAGCTTCGAAGTACCGCCACGGCCCGAGGAATCCGAGGGAGTCTCTTTCCAATAGGCGATTACACGGCCATTGGGAGCCCAGGTCGGACCTTCCGTCAGGAAGCCTTGAGTGAGCAAACGTTCGCCTGATCCGTCGGGACGCATGACACCTATGAAGAATTCACCGCCCTTCATCTTGGTGAAGGCGATCAGGTCGCCACGCGGCGACCATACCGGAGTCGCATAGCGGCCATCGCCAAAGCTGATGCGGCGCTGGTTCGACCCATCGGCACCCATCACATAAAGCTGCTGGGTCCCCGAACGGTCGGAATTGAAGGTCACCTGAGCACCATCGGGCGAATAGGACGGCGAGGTGTCGATCGACGGATTGTCGGTCAGACGCGCCGAACGACGGGTGCGCAGATCCATCTGATAGATATCGGTATTGCCGTCATGGGCCATGCTCATGATGACGTTGTTACCGTCCGGCGAGAAACGCGGAGCGAAGGTCATGCCGGGGAAATCGCCCAACACTTCGCGCCGACCGCTATCCAGATGCAGGATATAGACGCGGGGCGTATCGCGGAAATAGCTGAGATAGGTGATTTCGCGCTGATTGGGCGAGAAACGCGGGGTCAGCACCAGATCGGAACCATCGGTCAGGAAGCGGTGGTTCTCACCATCCTGGTCCATGATGGCCAGACGCTTGACGCGCTTTTGGGCCGGACCGCTTTCCGCCACATAGACGATCTGGGTATCGAAATACCCATCTTCACCGGTGACACGCTTATAGATGGCGTCAGCGATCATGTGAGCGATACGACGCCAGCCCTGGGGCGAGGCGTTGAAAGCCTGACCGACCATCTGGTTTTCGCCGTACACGTCCCACAGACGGAACTCGACGCGCAGATGGCCGTCCTGGGTGGCTTCCACCTTGCCCTGAACCAGGGCCTGGGCGTTGATGGCGCGCCAGTCGGCAAAACGCGGCTGCACCTGCAGCGAGTCCGCCGACTGAATGAAAGCGCGGGGATCGATCGGCTTGAACAGGCCGGACCGTTCCAAGTCGGCCGACACCACACGGGCGATGTCGGCGCCATACTGGCTTTCCTGCCCGCTACCGCCGGCAAAGTTGGTGATGGCGATGGGCAAGGGCTGCACGTTGCCCTTGGTGATGTCGACGACCACTTCGGCACGGGCCGCCATGGTGGACAAACCCACCAGGCTGGCCAGCGCCAGAACCGTCATCCGCAACGACTTACCAATCATCGAGCAAGGCTCCTGGGATCGAAGTTCAGCGTAATATCCGGGAAAGATTTATAAAAATCGGGCCGCCCGGGCGGGGCCTTGAGCGGCGAACAGGACAAGGGGGCGCGACGCGCGCTGTCGGCGGCGGCACGATAATAAGGATCGCTGGCATAGCGGCCCGAATCGCCCTGGAAGGTCGATTGGGTCACGGTGCCATCGGCGTTGATCAGAATACGGACCCGCACCACCAGATTGCCGGCGTCACGCGCGCCCGGATCGAAATTCCAGCACTTCTCGATCTGAGCGCGCAGGAAATCCTTTTCCGTCATCGTCGGTTGCCCGGTGGCGTCGGCCAGCGGCGAGTTCACATTCTCCTTGGCCGCCGAGGCCGACTGCGGCTGCGGCGAAGGCTGAGGAGTGGAACTGGACTTTTTCTTGTCCACGTCCTTCAAAGCGGAATCCATGCTCTTGAAGAAGTCGTCTTCCTTCTTCTTCGGCTTGTCTTCCGGCTTTTGCTTGGGCGGCTCGGGCTTCGGCTCCGGCGGTTTGGGTTCCGGCGGCTTAGGCGTGGGAACGGGCGCAGGGGTCGGTTCCGGCGGCTTAGGCGGCGGCGGGGGCTCAGGCTTTGGCGGCTCCGGCTTGGCCTCGGGCTTCGGCGGTTCCGGCTTGGGCGGCTCGGGCTTGGGTTCCGGCGGCTTGGGCGGCGTGGGCTGCACATCCTGCTTGGGCGGCGTCGGTTTTTCCACCGGCTCGGGCGCTTTGACCTGACGGGGCGCAGGGTTGCTCTTGTCGGAAATCTGCGCGATCTCAATCGGCACCGCCACTTCCACTTCGGGCGGCGGCGGCAGGATATGCGGCAGACCAAAGACAGCCAGGATCACCACGAGCAGATGAAACGCAGCCGAGCAGATCATGCCCGTGCGAATATCGCCGTCCGGTCCTGGCTCTCTCAATCGGGGTAGGCCCATGATTGCCTCAGCGCGCTCCCTTGCGGGCGTCGTTGCTGCCCGGCTGGGTGATCAGCGACAGCTTGGTAAAGCCGGCGGTGGACAGATTGGACAACACCTCAGCCATACGGCCGTAATTCACCATGCCATCGCCACGCACGAAGATCACCGTGTCGGGCTTGGCGGCGGTGATGGCGCGCAGGCGCGGAGCCAGCTCTTCCATCTGCACCGGGGTTTCCTGAAGCCACAGCGAACCGTCCGACTTGACCGACACCGAGATCGGTTTGTCGTCGCCCTTTAACTGACCGGCATTGGTCTTGGGCAATTCCAGCGGCACGCCCGCCGTCAGCAAGGGAGCGGTGATCATGAAGATCACCAGCAGCACCAGCATCACGTCAACCATCGGGGTGACGTTGATGTCGGCCATCGGCTTGTGCCCGCCCCGTCTACCGCGTCGGCCGCCGCCCAGTTGCGCGCCCATCGCTTACGCCTTTTCCTCGAGCTGACGCGACAAGATCGCGCCGAATTCGCCCGCGAAGGCTTCGAGACGCTTGGCGTAGCGGTCGATGTCGCTGGACAGCTTGTTGTACGCCAAAACGGCAGGAATAGCGGCGACCAGACCCAACGCGGTAGCGAACAGCGCTTCGGCGATGCCCGGCGCGACGACGGCCAGACTGGTGTTCTTGGTGGCACCGATATGGTGGAAGCTGTTCATGATGCCCCAGACCGTACCGAACAGACCGATGAACGGGGCGGTCGAGCCGACCGAAGCCAGGAACCCCATGCGGGCCTCCAACTGCTCCATCTCGCGGCCCAACGTCACCTGCATGACGCGGTCGATACGCTGCGGCAGGCTGACCCGCACGGCTTCACGGTCGGCCAGCCCCTTGGCGGCGGAACGGCGCCATTCGCGCATGGCGGCGACGAACAGCGAGGACATGGGGTCCAGCGGACGCGAACCGATACGGTCGTAAAGCTCTTCCAGCGAGCCGCCCGACCAGAAGCTTTCTTCGAAGGCGTCGGCGCGCTGGAACAGATTGCGCAGGCGGAACCACTTGTCGAAAATGATCGCCCAGCACCAGAACGATGCGCCAACCAGCATCATCATCACCGTCTTGACGATGATGTCGGCCTGCATGAACAGACCCCACATCGACAGATCGGTGGCCGCCGCGGCATTGGCCATATCCACGGCTTGAACGGCTTCATTCATGGCTTAAACCCGCCTCTTGACTGATAAATTGTTGTAATACGTCCCGCAGAATCGCAGGGATGCGGGCGGCCTTTCCGCCCTCGAAACTCATACAGACCAGCCGGATCACCAGCCGGACCAATTCTTCCTCGCCGCGCCGGATGGTCTGTTGAATATGCATACTGGCCCCGCCGAGATGCGACAGGGTCGAGTGCACGGTCAAAAAATCATCCAGTTTCGCCGGACGCAAAAAGTCCATCTCGCAGCTTCTGACCGCGAACAACAACCCTTCCTCCTGCTTCAGGCGCAGGTGATCCAGCCCGAAAAGGCGCATCATTTCGGTGCGGGCGCGTTCGGCGAAGTTCAGATAAGTGGCGTGATAGACAATCCCACCGGCGTCGGTGTCGGCATAATAGACCCGCAAGGGAAAGTGATGGCAAGCCCCTTCCAGCCATCCCGAGGTCAAAGCATCGCTCACTCGTCGCCCTCCCCTTCATCATATTCGTTTGCCAACAGTTCGAATTGTTCCGGGCGGCGCGGTGCGGCCAGCCCCAGATGGCGAAATCCGGCGGGGGTCAAAAGACGCCCACGCGGCGTGCGCTGGATCAGCCCCTGCTGCAACAGATAGGGCTCGATCACTTCCTCGATGGTGTCGCGCTGTTCCGACAAAGCGGCGGCCAGGGTTTCGACCCCCACCGGCCCACCGCCGTAATTTTCGGCGATGCAGCGCAGATAGCGGCGGTCCATGCCGTCCAGCCCGACCTGATCGACGCCCAGGCGGACCAGCCCGGTATTGGCGACTTCCGCAGTCACCGGCAGGGTTTCCGCCACTACGGCGAAATCGCGCACACGGCGCAGCAGACGCCCCGCCACGCGCGGAGTGCCGCGCGAACGCCGGGCAATTTCCATCGCGCCGTCCCGGGTCATCGGGCAACCCAACACGCGGGCGCCGCGGCTGACGATCAGTTCCAGTTCATCGGGCGTATAAAAATTCATTCTCAGCGGAATACCGAATCGCTCGCGCAACGGCGTGGTCAGCAATCCAGACCGCGTCGTCGCCCCCACCAACGTGAATGGAGCCAGATCAATCCGCACCGATCGGGCAGCCGGTCCCTCCCCGATGATCAGATCGAGCTGAAAATCCTCCATCGCAGGATAGAGAACTTCTTCTATGGCAGGATTAAGGCGATGTATCTCGTCGATGAACAAAACATCGCGGGGTTCCAGATTGGTCAGCAGCGCCGCCAGATCGCCCGCCTTGGCGATCACGGGGCCGGACGTGGCACGAAATCCCACCCCTAATTCGCGCGCGACAATCTGCGCCAATGTGGTCTTACCCAGGCCAGGAGGACCAAAAAACAGCGTATGATCAAGAGCTTCACCGCGTGCACGGGCAGCCTGGATGAAGATCGAGAGATTTTCGCGGACGTCTTTTTGGCCGATGAAATCATCCAGAGACAAAGGGCGCAGACTGGTTTCCAGATCGCCGGGCGCTGCCTCACTTCCGATGATGCGCTTTTCGCTCATCGACCCATTTCCTTACCCATCAGCTTCAACGCGCCGCCAATCAGGGCATTGGCCCCCGCCCCTTCGCCCAGCGCTTCCGACGCGCGCAACACGGCGCCGTGGGCTTCGACCCGGCGATACCCCAGATTGACCAGGGCGGAGATGGCGTCTTCCAACGGCCCGGCCCCCAGGGGGGCGGCAGCGGCGGCGGGACCGGCCTGCACCGTCACCGGTCCCAGGGCGATCCCGACCGCCTTATCCTTCAATTCCGTCACCAGACGGGCGGCCAGTTTCGGCCCGACGCCGTTGGCGCGGCTCAGCATCGCCTTGTCGCCCGCCGAAATGGCCCGCGACAAATCTTCCGCCGACAGCGCCGATAACAGCGCCAGCGCCACCTTGCTGCCCACGCCTTGCACGGTGGTCAACAGGCGGAACCAATCGCGTTCGCCCAGATCGGCAAAGCCGTACAGGGTGATGTGGTCTTCACGCACATGGGTTTCGATGTGCAAGGCCGTCGCCTGTCCGGCCTGCGGCAGACGCGCCAAAGTCTTGGACGAGCAGAACACCAGATAGCCGACCCCGCCGACATCGATGATTACCCAATCCTCGCCGTTGCTGTCCACCAGCCCCTTAAGCTTGGCGATCATGCCCGCGCCCCCCGCCGTTGGCCGTCCAAAGCGGCCTGAATTCGGTTTTGCGTGCCGCGATGATGGGCATGACACACCGCCACCGCCAAGGCATCGGCGGCATCGGCGGTTTTCAGAACGCAGCCCGGCAACAGGCGGCGCACCATCATCTGAACCTGATCCTTGTCGGCGCGCCCGGTGCCGACCACCGCCTGCTTGATGCGGGTCGGGGCATATTCGGCCACCATCAGCCCCGCCATCGCCGCAGCCACGATCACCGCGCCGCGCGCCTGCCCCAGTTTCAGGGTCGAAGCGGGATTGACGTTAACGAAGGTTTCTTCGATGGCGGCTTCAGCCGGGGCGTAAAGGGCGACCACGTCGAGAACGCCGCGATGCAGCTGTTCCAGCCGTTCACCCAACGAAAGACTGTCATCGGAACGCACGATGCCGTCGGCGACCCAGCTCAGGCGGTTGCCGTCTGCTTCGATCACGCCCCATCCGGTGGTGCGCAATCCGGGATCCAGGCCCAAAAGCCTCATTGCGAAGTCCTGACCTTTCGCGGAAAACAAGCCGGACGCCCGGCAGCAAAGCCGGGCGTCCGGTTTCAAGGCACTTTAGCCCAGACGGCTCATCACGTCGTCGGGGATGTCGAAGTTGGCCTGAACGCGCTGGACGTCGTCATTGTCTTCCAGCACTTCCAGGAACTTCAGCAGAGTCTGGACGGTCTGTTCGTCGGCCACCGGGGTCAGAGTCTGGGGACGCCAATCCAGCCGGGCGCTGGCGGGCGCGCCGAAGCGGCCTTCCAGGGCTTCACGAACAGCGTTCAGCTCTTCCGGAGCACAGGTGATGTCATGACCTTCTTCATCGGTCTCGACATTGCCGGCGCCCGCTTCCAACGCCGCTTCGAACATGGTGTCCGCGTCGGTGGTGCTGGCCGGATAGTGGATCGCGCCAACCCGGTCGAACATGAAGCTGACCGAATTGGTTTCGCCCATGTTTCCGCCATGCTTGGTGAAGGCCGAACGGATTTCCGAAGCGGTGCGGTTGCGGTTGTCGGTCAGCGCTTCGACGATGACAGCGACGGAACCAGGGCCGTAACCCTCGTAACGCACTTCTTCAAAGTTCGAATCGCCGTCGCCACCGGCGCCGCGCTTGATGGCGCGTTCGACCGTATCCTTCGGCATGTTGGCGTCGCGGGCGGCCTGAACGGCGGCGCGCAGACGAGGATTCGCCGCCGGATCCGGCAAGCCCGTCTTGGCTGCCACCGTCAGTTCGCGAATCAGCTTGGTGAACACCTTGGCGCGCTTGGCATCCTGAGCGCCCTTACGGTGCATAATGTTCTTAAATTGGGAATGACCGGCCATGCTTCCATAAGCCCTATTGTCGGGAATCCTGTGGCTATACCATATCTGGGCGAATGTTCCACCAAGAAGGCGCATGTTTCGCCATCTCCGCGCACCAGACAGGACAAAAATCCTTATTCCCAGACGAAAATCATTCTTATTTGGAATTCCCCAAATGGTGGAGACCGGTATGCTTTCGACCTAATTATGAATAATCCGTTAATTTGACCACGATCAAATGGCCAACCAATATTCTTCTACTTTTTCAAAAATACTCCTTTGATCCTTGAGAACGAGTCTGAACGCTGTATATTTAAATAGAGCGAAAACGTTCTAGAAACACTCAAGGCGTGGACCATGAGCTTACGGATATCCCAGAAGCTTCCTCTTTTCTTCGCCTCGCTGGCGACCCTGGCGGCTGTTGCCGTCGGTGCTCTGGCCTATCACGAAGCTGCCAACGACCTGACCGCCGCCGCGCAGGGCAAGCTTCAAGCCACCGTCGAAGGCCGCAAGGTCGAAATCAATCGCTATCTAGACAACGTTCGCAATGATTTGCTGATCCTGTCGGGCATCAAGACCGTTTCCGACGGATTGATGGAATTTGAATACGGCATCAAGGCCATCGGCGACACCGACAAACTGACCAAGCTTTACGGGGCCGATCCTGACGCCACCAAGCGCCGCGCGGTGGAAAGCGCCAATGACGGGTCTGATTATTCCGACGTTCACGTCCGTTATCACGCCTGGTTTCGCAATTTCATGCAGACCAAAGGCTTCCCCGAGATTTATCTGGTCAATCCTGACGGCGTCGTCGTCTATTCGGTCGACAAGGGCGCGGACTTCGCGACCAATCTGCTGACCGGCCGTTGGAAAGACACCGATCTGGCCCGCCTGTTCGGTAAAATCAAAGCCAACCCGACCAAGGGCAACGTCGTCTTTACCGACATGCAGCCCTATGCCGCCCAAAAGAACGCCCCCGCATCCTTCATCGGCGCCCCCGTGATCGCCGAGGATGGGACCTTCCAGGGCGCCTTGATCTTTGAAATGCCGATTGGCCGGATCAACGATGTGATGCAGCTTTCCCTGGGCATGGGGAAAAGCGGCGAAACCTTTCTGGTGGGTGCCGACAAGACCATGCGCAGCCAGTCGCGCCTGACCAGCGCCGCCACCATCCTGACGCAAAAGGTTGATAACAAGGCGGTCGATCAGGCCCTGGCGGGACAAAGCGGTGTGCTGGGCACCCTGGGGCACGACGGCCAGCCAGTGATCGCGGTCTATGCTCCCTTAAGCTTTCAGGGTGTGACCTGGGCTGTGTTGGGCGAGATTGACCGCAAAGAAGTGATGGCCCCGGTCGGTTCGATGCGCAATTTCATGCTGCTGGGCGGATCTCTGGCCATGCTGTTGGTGTTCAGCGTCGGCTGGGCGGTGGCCCGGCGCATCACCGATCCGATTGCCCGCATGACCACCGCCATGGGGGCCTTGGCCTCGGGCGATCTGAAAACCGCCGTCCCCGCCCTGGGGCGGCTTGACGAAATCGGCGATATGGCTCAGGCGGTGCAGGTCTTCAAGGACAACGCCCAGCGCATGGACCTGTTACAGCGCGAACAGGAAGACATGAAGCAGCGTGCCGAAAAGGAACGCCAAGCCGCCATGCACGCCCTGGCCGACAGTTTCGAATCCAATATCCGTGGCGTCGTCACCGGCGTTTCCAGCGCCGCTGAACAGATGAAGGCGACCGCCCAGACCATGGCGCGCGCCGCCGCCGCCACCAGCCAACAATCCACCGCCGCCGCTTCGGCCGCCGAAACCGCATCGGGCAATGTTCAGGCCGTGGCCTCGGCCGCCGATGCCCTGGCGGCGTCCATCAGCGAGATTTCCCATCAGGTGTCGCGGTCGGCGGAAATCGCAGGCAACGCCGTGGCCGAAGCCGAACGCACCAACCAGATGGTGCAAGGTCTGGCCGATGCCGCGTCCAAGATTGGCGAAGTCGTCAACCTGATCAACGACATCGCCAGCCAGACTAATCTGCTGGCCCTGAACGCCACCATCGAGGCCGCGCGCGCAGGCGAAGCCGGTAAGGGCTTTGCCGTGGTCGCCAACGAGGTCAAGCATCTGGCCAGCCAGACCGGTAAGGCCACCGACGAAATCGGCGGACAGATCAGCGCCGTGCAGAGCGCGACGGAACAGGCGGTGCAGGCCATTCAAGGCATTGCCCAGATCATCGGCCAGATCGACCAGATCGCCAACACCATCGCCACGGCGGTAGAGGAACAGGGCGCGACAACCCAGGAAATCGCCCGCAGCGTCCAGGCTGCCGCCACCGGCACCCGCGACGTCACCGGCAACATCTCGGGCGTCACCAGCACCGCCGGGGAAACCGGCCAGGCCGCCGCCGACGTGCTGACCGCCGCCGAGGGACTGAGCCGTCAGTCCGACATGCTGCGCCGTCAGGTCGATGACTTCCTGAGCAGCATCCGCCGCCACTAAGGCCACCGCCAAGATTGCCGTTCGCCCTTAACAAGAAAGCCCCGGCGGGTTTCCCTGCCGGGGCTTTCTTCTTGACTAAAATGCTTCTCAGATGCGGCGGCAGGCGTCTTCCAACCAGATCGCCACTTCGCTTTCCAAAAGCGGGCTCAAGGTGCGCCGCACATGATCGTGATAGGCGTTAAGCCAGGCTTTTTCCTCTGGTCCCAACAATCCCACATCCACCAAAGACAGATCGATAGGGGCCAGTGTCAAAACATCGAAGCCCAACATGGCACGGCCATGGGATTGGGTGGCTGGATTGACCACCAAAAGATTCTCGATCCGAATGCCATAGGCCCCAGCCTGGTAATAGCCGGGCTCGTTGGACAGCACCATGCCCGGCAACAGCGCCTGGGGGCTGGGCATCTTGGAAATGCGCTGCGGCCCTTCATGTACCGACAAATAGCTGCCGACCCCATGCCCGGTGCCATGATCATAATCCAGCCCATCGGCCCACAAAGCGCGCCGCGCCAGGGCGTCCAACTGGCTACCGGTGGTGCCCTGCGGGAACAGGGTCGAAGCCAGGGCGATATGCCCCTTCAGCACCAGGGTGAAGCGACGCCGTTCCTCGGCCCCGGCCTTACCGATTGCCACGGTCCGCGTGATATCGGTGGTGCCGTCCAGATATTGCCCGCCAGAGTCCAGCAAGAACAATTGCCCTGCTTCCAAGCGACGGTTGGTTTCCGGGGTGGAACGGTAATGCACGATGGCCCCGTTCGGCCCTGCCCCGGCGATGGTGGGAAAGCTGGGGCCACAATAATGTTCGCCCTGCTGACGCAGCAGTTCCAACACATCGGCGGCGGCGATTTCGTCCACATCTTCTTCCAACGCGGCTTTTTCCAGCCAGCACAGGAAACGGGTTATCGCCACGCCGTCGCGCAAATGGGCGGCGCGCATACCGTCCAACTCGACATCGTTCTTACAGGCCTTGGGCAGCGCGCAGGGATCGGCGCCCCGATCGATCACCGCATGCCCATCGACCAAACGGTCCAAAACCCAAGACGGAGCCGAAGCCGGATCAAGACGTACAGCCTTGCCCTTCAGCCGATCCAGGGCCGCGCCCATACGCACGGGCTCGGCCACCCGCACATCCTCGCCCAGTTCAGTCAGAACGGCAGACGGCACCTTGGCCGGATTGACGAACAAATCGACCGAGGCATCGGCATGCAACAGGGCAAAAGCCAACGGCAAAGGCGCATAGGGCACGTCGGCCCCGCGAATGTTCAAAAGCCAGGCGATGGAATCCGGGGCCGACAGAAAGGCCGCCTCCACCTTGGCTTCGACCAGCTTGGCCGCGACCTCTGCCCGCTTTTCCGCCGCAGGCTTACCCGCATAATGCAAAGGATAAGCAACGAAAGGCGCATCCGGCGCATCCGGCTGATCGATCCAGGCCGCGTCCAGGGGGTTGTCGCGGCAGGCGATCAGGGACGCCCCCACCTTGTCACAGGCCTTGCGCAACTGATCGACCCCGTTGGGGGTATGCAGCCAAGGATCATAGCCTAGCTTTTGCCCGCTTTGCAGGGCATCGCCCAGCCACAGATGCAAGGGCTGATCTATCAGGTGGCGCAGTTCGAACAAAGCGCTGTCCACTTCCGCCTGGGCCTGCAAGGTATAACGGCCATCGACAAACAGCGCCGCCCGGTCCGTCAGCACCACCGCCGCACCCGCCGACCCGCTGAAGCTGGTCAACCACAACAGCCGCTGGGCCGATGGCGGAACATATTCGCCCTGATGCTCGTCGCTGCGCGGCACGACAAAGCCGTCCAGGCCCCGTTTTTTCAGCTCCGCCCGCAAAAGGCCGATGGGGGCAAGGTCGCTGATCTGATCGGCATGGCGTGAATCGGGCACCCGCTGGCTCCTTATAAGGATGGGATCGGCATTGCGTCAAAGTTAGGCGTTTCGGCTCCGGCGAGCAAGCCGCAGGCTTGAACTATCATCTAGCGCCCCCACATTTATGTTGCACCGCAACATAAATCGAGGTGTCGCCATGTGGCCCTACACCCCGGATGAAGCCGAATGGCTTGCCCTGCGGACCGATCCGGACAGCATGCCCGCAGCCCCGACAAAAACCCCGCTCGCCGCCCCTGCGGAAACACAGGACTGCCCAGACGACGATAGGTTCATCGCAGCGTAAAGCCGATAGCACGCCCCGCGCCCGCCCAAAATCAAGGCAGATTCATAGAATCTCCCGGGGAGATTCAAGAGATGCTCTAATTTTGCACATATTTTGAACTTTCCGCCCAATAAACATGCATGACTCTCATCGCTGCAATGCGGAAAATCGGCCCCTCCTCGAGCAAGGTATACGATATGGTCCTGTCATCGAAAATTACCGACCAACGGACTTGGCGAAACGCCTATGTGGCCCTATCACGAAGACGAAGCCGACTGGCTGCAGGAATCTGAAGATGATTCCGATGCCTCGGCAAAGGGCCGTCCCTCCGAAGGCGGAGAGGAGTTTGTAGCATGTTGAAGTCTCTGTTTTCCTGGTTGCACGCCAAGCACGAAAACACTGTCTCGGCCCGTGAACTGTCGGCCATGAGCGACCGTGAACTGGCTGATATCGGCCTGTGCCGTTCTGACATCCCGATGGTGGTCAGCGGCAAGTTCGCCGATGCCAAGGGCGTTTTCGGCCTGCCCCAGGCTTCGCTGTTCGATGTTCTGCTGACCCCGCACAGCGCCAGCAACGACAGCCGCGACCCGTATATCTCGCGCGCTGCCTGATATCCTGCCCTAAGGATATCCCGCCCTGTTTTGCACCAGGGCTTATTCCCAAAACAAACCGCTCTGACGGTGATCCTTGGTTTCAAGGGTTTTTCGTCAGGGCGGTTTTGTTTTCCGACAAGAGCGCATCGAGCCTCTTGCGCCCGGCGGTCAGTCCCTTTACTTTCCTGCCTGCGCGTGGACCTGCCGGTTTAGCTCAGTGGTAGAGCAACCGCCTTGTAAGCGGTAGGTCGTCAGTTCGA